>NZ_BAAAPH010000009.1:0-286311 GCF_039531045.1 Kribbella hippodromi
AAGCGGCGGTCCGCGGTGGCATCCGGCACGAACTTCGCGCAGACGACGATCTTCATAGCGTGTGAGACCCCTTCTGGTTAACGGTCACTCCAAGCCTGCCACGGATGTTACTCGCGAGAAACATGAGCCAGGTGCGAGCCCCATCACAGTCCCGGGCACCACAGGTCTGACCTAGTCTGACTCAGGTGACCGAGACGTTACCGCTGACCGGCGAGAGGACCGCGCCCGGGATCTGGCACGAGCAATACTGGTTCGCGCGCCACGAGGCTGCCTACCGCTGGATCACGGCCCATCTGCCGATCGAACGGACCGGCCGGATCCTCGACGCCGGCTGCGGCGAGGGGTACGGCGCGGAGCTGCTGCGCCTGGCGGGGGCGAGCTCCGTGACCGGTCTCGACTATGAAGATACGACGTTGCGGCACGTCCGCCGGGTTTATCCACAGACCAATACCGTCCGCGGCAATCTGGTCCAGACGCCGTTCGCCGACGCCGCCTTCACGATGGTCACGTCCCTGCAGACGATCGAGCACCTGTGGGAGCAGCCGCGCTTCGTCGCCGAGTGCGCGCGGATCCTCCGGCCGGGCGGGACACTCGCGGTGAGTACGCCCAACCGGCTGACCTTCCCGAGCGGGAACTGGTACCACACCCGCGAACTGACCGGGCCTGAGTTCATCGAACTGCTCGAACCACATTTCGAGATCACGCACACGCTCGGGCTGCATCACGGCGTACGGCTGACGTCGTGGGAGGAACGGTACGGGTCGTGCGTGGATGCGCAGTTGGCGACCGAGTACGCCGAATGGGATGACGAGCTGGCCGAACTGGTGCGCGGTACGACGTCCACGGACTTCGAGATCCGCCCAGGCGACCTGGACGGATCTCTCGATCTGCTGCTGGTGGCGACGCCTACGGGCGGATGATGCGCTCGACGATCTTGCCGGCGATCAGGTAGACCAGCGCGGCGATCCCCCAGTTCACCAGCAGGGTGTTCTTCGCGGTCTGCAGCCGGAACAGGTCCTTGAACGGGCCGACCAGATCGTGCCCGCGCTCCAGAATCCAGCGCACGATCTCGTTGCTCTGGTTGGTCTGATCGAGCGCGGTGAACAGGGCACCGAGCGCAAGCACGGCTGCCGCGAGCACGGCGATCAGCCACACCAGCGAGGCGATCAGGTTCCGCACCTTGCGAACCCCGGAGCCAACCGAGCCCAGCGCCTGCTTGCCCTTGCCGCTTCCACCTCGCGACACCGCGGGCCTGCTCCCCGAGGCGCCACTCCCGCCAGCCGCTTTCGCACGACCGACAGCGCCAACCTTTGCCGTGGCAGCGGTGGGAGTGTTGGTGTCGGCAGCAGGCGGATTGTTGCCGGTGGCATCGTTTGGGGTGGGAGCGGGTGCGGCCTCCTCCGAGTCGGCCGCACCTGACGCCGCGTTCTCCGCGGCCTGTTCCCGGGCGCGCTGCTCGGCAACAATCTCAGCCGCCGTCTTCGGCCGCCCAGCCTTCGTCGTCGCACCAGCGCCGGCACCAGCCGAAGCGCCGGCTCCAGCAGAAGCACTGGCTCCGGCGCCAGCGGCCGGCTGGGTGTTCGGGGTGGTGCCGGCGGCTTCGGCGGCCGGCGTCTTGTCGTCCTGCGTACCCACGTCGTCCATCTCCTCAGCCGGGGTCCGTTCCTCGTCCGTGGCCGCGTCGGTCAGCTGCGCCTGCTCGGCCGGAGCCTTCCGCCGCCGGCTGACCGGAACCGGCCGCGGCGACAGCCGGCGCCGCGCACCCGCCACCGGAGCCGCACTGCTGTCCGTCCCGCCGGCCGCCGGTACGGCGTCCAAGGTGCTACTCGCGGCCTGTGCTTCCGGCGCCGTCTCTGGGTTCGCGGTGTCTGGGTTCACGCTCGTGTTCACGCCCAAGTCTGATTCGTTCGTTTCTGGGGGCCATAGTGCCCGACTGGTGAGTAACTTGAGAACCCCTCAGGGTTCTCTTTTTCACCATCTGCTTCTACCCCATCACCAGCCGCATCCGTCGGCACCACGCTCCGGGCGCCCGCGGCTTCCACCACCGGCACCGGGATTTCGGCCGGCGTAGGCGTGGCGCCGGTGTGCAGGAGGGTGGTCGTCTGGTCGTTCGCTGCGGCCAGATCGGACAGGTACTTGCGGCGTTCGGAATTCGCCTCGTACCGGGTGGCCCGGTCCGCAACCACCTTGGCGGGGACGCCGACCGCGATCGCGTACGCGGGGATGTTGCCGCGGGCAACACTGTTGGCGCCGATCACCGCACCGCGGCCGATGTCGGTACCGCGAGTGACCGTGACTTTCGTGGCCAGCCAGCAGTCCGGGCCGATCCGGACCGGTGATTTCACCAGGCCCTGGTCCTTGATCGGCAGGTCCAGATCCTCGGTCTTGTGGTCGAAGTCGCAGATGTAGGTCCAGTCCGCGATCAGGGTCGACGCGCCGATCTCGATGTCCAGGTAGCAGTTCACCGTGACGTCGCGGGCGAACACCACCTTGTCGCCGATCCGCAGCGTGCCTTCGTGCGCGCGCAGCCGGGTCTCGTCACCGAGATGCACCCACTTGCCGAGGACGATCCGGCCGTGCCCGGGCCGCGCCACGATCTCCAGGTGCTTGCCGAGGAAGACGAAACCCTCGGTGATCACCTGCGGGTGGCGCAGCTTGAACCAGGCGAACCGCCAGTACCGCTTGAGGTAGTACGGCGACCACGCCCGATGGCGCACCACCCAGCGCAGATTCGGCACGGACAGCAACCGCATCAGCACACCTTACTGCCGGCGGGGAGCCTGACCCGTGATCGAGACGTTGTAGTACAACTCGTCCGGGACGATCGACGACAGGACCTTGTCCACCTTGGACAGCTGCAGCCACGACTTGTACGCGAACATCCGCCAGCCGAAACCGAGCTTCTGCTCCGGTACGGCCGCCTCGAACGTACGGATCGGCCACCCGAGCCACGCCGCGAGCAGCTCTTCGGTGACCGTGCTGACCTCGACGGCACCGGCCCGCGACGCCATCCGCGCCAGCGTGTCCGGGTCGAACGTGTGCAGGTCCACGACCGCTTCCAGAGCCGCCGCGCGGGAGGACTCGTCCAGCTCCTCCTGCGGGCGCCGCCAGTGCGTGAGCGCCGGCAGCTTGGTCACGTTCGTGGTCGCCCACCAGGTGAGCCGGGACAGCCGCCGCGCCACGAAGTCGCCGTACCGGGTCGGCTCGCCGCAGATCACGAACCGGCCGCCGGGCTTGAGGACGCGGAGCATCTCGCGGAACGCCAGCTCGACGTCCGGGATGTGATGGATGACCGCGTGCCCGATCACCAGGTCGAACGTGTCGTCCTCGTACGGCAGCTTCTCCGCGTCCGCGACCTTGCCCTCGACCGCGAAACCGAGCGTCTTCGCGTTCTTCTTCGCGGCCTCGACCATGCCCGGCGACAAGTCCGTGACATGGGCTTCGTCGAGGACGCCGGCCAGCTTGAGGTTCAGCGTGAAGAAACCGGTGCCGGCGCCGATCTCCAGGCTCTTGCCGTACGGCCAGCCGTCCGTTCCGGCGACCGCGGTGAAACGATCGCGGGCGTAGTCGACACAGCGTTCGTCGTACGAGATCGACCACTTCTCGTCGTACGTGGACGCTTCCCAGTCGTGGTACAGGACCTGGGCGAGCTTGTTGTCGTTCCAGGCCGCCTCGACCTCTTCGGCGGTGGCGGCCGGCTTCTCGGTTGCGGACATCACTTTCCCTTGAACTATTTGCCGGCGAACGTGGCTTTGCCGGGGCCGTTCTCGACGAAGGACTGCATCCCGGTCGTGCGGTCCTCGGTGGCGAACAGGGCGGCAAACTGCTGCCGCTCGATCTCCAGTCCGGTGGCCAGGTCGACGCCGAGACCGGAGTCGATCGATTCCTTCGCCGCGCGCAGGGCCATCGCCGCGCCGCGGGAGAACTGCGACGCCCAGGCGACCGCGGCGTCGTACACCTCGGCGGCCGGTACGACCTTGTCGACCAGGCCGATCGCGAGGGACTCGGCGGCGTCGACGAAACGGCCGGTGTAGATCAGGTCCTTGGCCTTGGACGGGCCGATCAGGCGGGACAGCCGCTGCGTACCGCCGGCGCCGGGGATGATGCCGAGCAGGATCTCCGGCTGGCCGAGCTTGGCGTCATCGGCGGCGATCCGGTAGTCGGCGCAGAGCGCGAGTTCACACCCGCCACCGAGCGCGTACCCGGTGATGGCGGCGACTGTCGGTTTCGGGATGGCGGCGACCGCGGACAGGGAGGACTGCAGCGGGCCGGAGCGTTTCACCATGTCGGCGTACGACATGTCGGCCATTTCCTTGATGTCCGCGCCGGCGGCGAAGACGCGTTCGCCGCCGTAGATGACCACCGCGCGGACGTCGTCGTTCGCGGACGCCTCCAGGGCGGCGGTCCGGATCTCCTCCTGGACCTGGACGTTCAGCGCGTTCATCTTCGGCCGATCCAGCCGAATCGTGCCGACCCCGTCGCTCACCGTCAGGTTCACGAACTCGCCCATACCCGAAGCTCCTTACCTGTCCTACCCGCCGGTCACATCTCCCGGAACCGTACCGGACCCCACCAACCAAACGCACGCCGCCTCCACTGCCCAGCAGCAGTGGAGGCGGCGGGATACAGGCTGGTCAGACGTCTACTGCTTGGCCGGATGCGGCGGAGCGGCGGGCGGCGTCGACGATGCGGAGGGTGCGGAGGCCTACGGCGCCGTCGGGTTGGGGGACTACCGCCGGTGGTGTGCCTGGTTTGGCCGGGCCGGTGGTGCGGACCGCGTCCAGGAAGGTGTCGAGCAGGGCTGCGTCCAGGTTGCCGCCGATGCCCAGGAAGACCTCGCCGGACGGGTCCGTGCCACCGACGTGCGGCAGGAACGGCTCGATCTCCACCGAACCGTTGGTACCGGTGACCTGCAGCGACACCCCGCCCCAAGTGGCGGCGTTGTCCGGCACGCTCCACGAGCAGTCGATCGTGGCCAGTAGCCCGTTGTCGTAGTTGATCGTGACCAGACCGCCGGTCTCGACCTCGACATCCTTGTCCTGGTGCAGAATCCGGTTCGACGCGGCGTACACCCGGGTGGCGTTCGCCCCACCGGTCAGGCCGTCGATCAGGTCCGCGCAGTGCACGGTGTGGTCGACCAGCGCTCCCCCACCGGCCAGCTTGGCGTCGGTGAACCACTGGCGCGCGTCGTACGGGATCTTCCCGTTGTTGGTCCCCAGGATCGCGAACACCTCGCCGAGCCGCCCCGCCTCGACGTTCGCCCGCAGCCGCGCGTACGACGGCGCGAACCGCACCGGGTACGCGACCATCAGAATCGTCCCGGCCGCCTCACAAGCAGCCAGCATGGCCTCGCCATCTGCCACCTCGGTGGCCAGCGGCTTCTCGCACAGCACATGCGCGCCCACCGCGGCGGCCCGCTCGACCAGTGCGCGGTGACCGGCGTTCTCCGAGGTCACGACGACAGCATCCGGTCCCCAGGCGAACAGTTCGTCGTACGTGTCCACGTACCCGATCCCGAACTGCCCCGCGAACTCGGCACCGCGCGGACCGGCATCCGGAGCCGCCGCGCCATCCGGGTCAGCGGCCAGTACCTCGATGCCCGGCATGGACGCCAGCAGATGCGCGTACCCACCGGCGTGGACGTGCGCGAACGAAGCAATCGCAACTTTCAGCGTCATGCCACTGCTCCCGTCGAAACGAAGGTCTTCATGTCGATCGGCTGGCCGGACTCCATCGACGCACGCGCCGCCTCGGCCAGGTACACCGCGGCTGCACCGTCGGAGGCGAGCACCCGCGGCTCCGGTCCGCCGCGCAGGGCGATCGCCAGCTCCCGCAGCTGCGCCAGGTACGGGCTCTCCCCCAGCAACGACGCGGGAATCAGCAGGTCGCCGCCGGACGTACCGTCCTGCAGCTCCTCCTTGTACCCGGTGTCGCCGTCCGAGCTGAACTTCAGTACGCCGGCCGAACCCGCCACCTGGAACCCGGTCTGGAACGTCGTACCGGTAGCGCCCCAGGTCGCGCGGCAGTGGCTGATCGCGCCGCTCTCGTGCGTGAGGGTGACATGCGCCGCCACGTTGACCGGACTGACTCCGTCGACAGTCGGCGGGTTCTGCACCGCGTACACGGTGCTGACCTCGCCGCACAGCCAGCGGGCCTGGTCCAGGTCGTGCACCATCAGATCCATGATCACGCCGCCGGACCGGGCCACGTCCCGGTACCAGCCGGCGCCGGCCGGCGAGGACGCCTGCCGGTAGAACCGCGCTACCGCGACATCACCGATCCGCCCGGCCTGGATCGCGTCGTACGCCGCCTTGTACGCCGGGAAGTACCGGACCACGTGCGCCGGGTACAGCCGGACGCCCGCCGCCTGGGCCGCGTCGATCACCTCGTGCGAGCCGGCCGCGGTGAGCGTCAGCGGCTTCTCGCAGATCACGTCCTTGCCGGCCTTGATCGCGGCCAGCGTGATCTCCTTGTGCGTCGCCGACGGCGTGACGATGTCGACGAACTCGACTTCGGCCAGCAGACCGTCCAGCGACGGCGCGACCTCCAGCCCGTACTTCTCCGCCAGCTCCTGCGCGCCTTCGACGGAGTACACCAGGACACGGGCCCCGAGGCCCTGCCACGATTGGGCGTGGATGTGGGCGATGTTGCCCGCGCCGATCAGACCCACGGTCAGACCGGCAAGCTCTTCCGACATGTGTTCCCCTGGGGTGGGTGAATTAATAACGGTCCTTGCGTATCACTGCGCAGAGCCGTCCGCAACTACCGTCTCACGAACACAACCACCTCACTATCGTGAATGTCGGGCGGCTTGTGCAGAATGTGCCGGTGAAAGAAGCGACCGATGCCCCGAGTGCTCCCGGCCTGTCCGTCGGCACCGGACCGCGTCCGGGCGCAGTGGTCCAGACCGATGGCACCACCTTCACGCTCTGGGCGCCGGCCGCCGAGCGGGTCGAGCTGGCCCTGATCGAGGCCGACGGCAGCCAGCGGAATCTCGATCTGGCCCATACCGGTGAGTTCTGGACCGGTTTCGTACCGGGCGTCGGCGCCGGCCAGCGGTACGGGTACCGCGTGCACGGCCCGTTCGACCCGTCACATGGACTGCGGTTCGATCCGTCGAAGCTGCTCCTCGACCCGTACGCGCGGGCCGTCGACGGCGAGCTCGACTACGACAGCCCGCAGATCTACGACTCCTCCGAGGGCGACTCGGCCGGACATGTTCCGGTTGGTGTCGTGGTCGCCGATTCCGCTCCGCCGCCACCGATCAGCAAGCCGGTGCACTGGGGCGAGACGGTCATCTACGAGCTGCACACGCACGGCTTCACCAAACTGCATCCCGAGGTCCCGGAGCATCAGCGCGGCACGTACGCCGGGTTGGCGCATCCGTCCGTGATTCAGTACTTGACCGATCTTGGCGTGACCTCGGTCGAGCTGCTGCCGATCCACCACTTCCTCACCGAGCCGTCGATCGCCGCCCGCGGCCTGCCGAACTACTGGGGCTACAACACCCTCGGCTTCTTCGCGCCACACGCGCCGTACTCGTCGTCCGGATCGCGCGGTGAGCAGGTCGCCGAGTTCAAGGCGATGGTCGCCGCGTTCCATGCCGCCG
Organism: Kribbella hippodromi; assembly: GCF_039531045.1. Classification (NCBI taxonomy): domain Bacteria; kingdom Bacillati; phylum Actinomycetota; class Actinomycetes; order Propionibacteriales; family Kribbellaceae; genus Kribbella; species Kribbella hippodromi. Next base: position 7,610 of record NZ_BAAAPH010000009.1, read on the forward strand.
GCATCGAAGTGATCCTGGACGTGGTCTACAACCACACCGCCGAAGGTGGTTTCGACGGGCCGACGCTGAGCTTCCGCGGCATCGACAACCGGGCGTACTACCGGCTCGGCCAAGGCGCGGCGATGTACGACGTGACCGGCACCGGCAACTCGGTCGACACGTCACACCCGCAGGTGCGGCGCCTCGTGATGGACTCACTGCGCTACTGGGTCGAGGAGATGGGCGTCGACGGCTTCCGGTTCGACCTGGCCGTGACACTGGTCCGCAACGAGCGGCATGAGGTCGACATCCCCGATCACCCGTTCCTGGCCGAGGTCGCGGCCGATCCGGTGCTCGGCCGGGTGAAGCTGATCGCCGAGCCGTGGGACGTCGGCCCGTTCGGGTACCAGGTCGGCAACTTCGGGCCGCCGTGGTCGGAGTGGAACGGCAAGTTCCGCGACAGCCTCCGGGACGTCTGGCGGAACACCTCCGATGGCGTGAAGGACCTGGCGTACCGGTTGTCCGGCTCCAGCGACCTGTACGGTGACGACGGCCGCTACCCGTACGCGTCGATCAACTTCGTCACCGCGCATGACGGGTTCACGCTGCGCGACCTGGTCAGCTACGAACAGAAGCACAACGAGGCGAACCACGAGGACAACCGCGACGGTACCGACGACAACCGCTCCTGGAACTGCGGTGTCGAAGGCGAGACCGACGACTGGCGTGTGACCGTGCTGCGCAAACGCCAGATGGCGAACCTGATGGCGACGCTGATCTTGTCCACCGGCGTACCGATGATTACCGCCGGGGACGAGTGCGGCCGGACGCAGCACGGCAACAACAACGCGTACTGCCAGGACAGCGAGATCTCCTGGTTCGACTGGTCACTGCCGGAGAGCTGGTCCGAGCACCTCGCACTGACCAAGAAGCTGTTGGCCCTGCGCGCCGCACACCCCGCGCTGCGGCAGTGGCACTACTTCTCCGGGCAACCGGTTGTTTCCGGTGGGCGCAAGGACCTGTCCTGGATCGCACCGCACGGCGGTGAGATGACGGACGCGGACTGGTCGGACGGCAACCTGCGGACCATCGGGATGTTCTTGGCGGGTGACGCGTTGCGCGCTACCGATGCGGAGGGCAACGCGCTGACCGACAGCTCGTTCCTGCTGGCTCTCAACGCGACACCGGAAACGCAGAACGTCGTCGTCCCCGACGCGTCCTGGGCCCCTGCGTACGAGGTTGTCCTCGACACCAGCAACAGCATGGTGACCGAGGTGGAAGCCGGTGCGACCGTGCCGCTCGCACCGCGCTGTCTGGTGCTGCTCCGCGCGCTCTGAGCAGTCGGATGGGTCGTTAACCTTCCGCCTGTACATTCATCGGTCACCTGCTGTTCATCTCTGGGGGGACCGACGTTGACCACACCGATCGGCGCGCTGCACCAAGCCATCATGCGTTGGGGCGAGGCGGAGCGGACCAGCTCGCGGCTGGCCATCCAGCGGTGGGTGGACGGCGTGGCGTACGTCGACGTGCAGGCGCGTACGTACGCGGACTACTGGACCAAGCAGAACGCGGATGTACTAACCGCCAACGGTCCGCTCTGGGTCGTACTGGGCGACTCGACCGCACAAGGACTGGGCGCGTCGTCACCACTGCACGGGTACGTGGGCCAAGTACTGAACGCACTACGCCGCAAGGGCACTCCGTGGCGCGTACTGAACCTGTCCAGGTCCGGGGCGCAGACCAGGCACGTGCTGGAAGACCAACTGCCCTTGCTGGACGGACTCACCCCCGCACTGGTCACCTGCGGCATCGGCAACAACGACATCCTCGCTACGCCACCAAAACGCTTCCGCGACCACCTCCGGCAGGTGATCGATCGCCTGCCCTCGTCGTCCGTCGTGATGGACCTGACCGTCCCGGACCGCTTGTGGCGCGTCGGCGGAGCAGTCAGCCCGTACGTCTCCGGCATCAACCAGTGGATCAGCAGCACCGCCGGCTCCCGCGGCCTCCCGGTCGCCGAGGTCTCCCGCCACGCCCGCCCACCCTGGCGCGGCATGCTCGCCCCCGACGCCTTCCACCCCAACAACCTCGGCTACCGCCGCCACGCCGACGCCCTACTCGCCGCCCTACCAGCCCACGTGCGCACCGCCTGAACAGCTGCGAGCATTGTCGGTGTGAGGGTTTACCTTGCCCCTGGGGCAGAGGGTTTGATGGTTGTGTGTTGACGATCAGTGAGTTCGGGCGGCGCACCGGGCTGTCGCACAAGGCGTTGCGGCTGTACGACGTGTCCGGGCTGCTCACTCCGGCGCAGGTGGATCCGGCCAACGGGTACCGCTGGTACACCGAGGAGCAGCTGGAGCGCGCCCGGCGGATCAGTGTGTTGCGGCAGCTGGACATGCCGCTTGCGACGATCACCGAAGTACTGGCGGGGACCGACGAGGAGGCACTGATCCGGCTGGACCGGTGGTGGGCCGCCGAGGAGGCGACCACGGCCGCGCGCCGAGCGACGCTGCAGTACCTGCGGGACCGACTCGCCCGCACCGGTACGCCCGGACTGGCACCACGCCCAGTACGCACAAGGGACGTGCCCGCGACCAAGATCGCGTCGATCCGGGCCGAAACCGACCAGCAGCAGCTGATCGGGGTGATCGTGTCGTGCACCGACGAGATCATGTCGTACCTGCACACGGCGGGCGCGACCGGGACCGACGGGTCGTGGGTGATCTACCACGGCGCGGTGACCCCGGACGCGCAGGCGACCGTCGAGGTGTGCGTACCGTTCGGCGGGCTGGTGGACCCGGACGGCCGGATCGGTATCCGGGTCGAACCGGCGCACCACGAGGCGTACTGCACGATCACGATGGACGAGTGCGCGTACCCGCGGATCATGCTCGCGTACGACCTCGTCTTCGACTGGGTCCGGGCCAACGGCCTCCCCGACGCGGGACCGCCGCGCGAGGTGTACTTCGCGAACTGCCAGTCGATCCCCCGGGACGAACCGGCCGTCGACATCGCTCTGCCCGTTCACAACAGAAAGCCTTGACCCATGCACAACAGCGACGCGCCGACCTACCTGTCCCCCGCGGACTACGCGATCCAGACCCGGTTCAGCGACCCCGGCGTCCACGCCGGGCTGTACGACGACCTGCCGGCCGGCGTACCCGGAATCGCGGCCGTGGTCCGCAATCTGCTGATCCACTACCGCGGCGGCGGGATCGAATTCACCGGCGAGCGGCTGGCCGAGATCGACCACCGGTGGGTGTCGGCGATGCTCGGCACCGACCAGAAGCGCAACGGGCGCCCGCTGGCCGAGCCGCGCGAACCGTTCGACCGGATCGTCGGCTGCTGCCGCGACTACACGCTGCTGTTCGTCTCGATGCTGCGGCACCAGGGCATCCCGGCCCGCAGCCGGATCGGTTTCGCCGACTACTTCACCTCCGGGTACAACCACGATCACGTCGTCGCCGAGTACTGGAACGGTGATCGCTGGGTGATGATCGACGCCGAACTGGAGCCGGGCGACCGTCCGTTCGACGTGCAGGACATGCCGGCCGGACCGTTCCCGTCGGCTGCCGAGGTCTGGCTGGGTATCCGCGCCGGCGACCTCGACCCGGACCTGTACGGCATCGGTCCCGGTCAGCCGATCGGCGGCGGCTGGTTCGTCCGCAACTACGTGCACTACGAACTCGCCCACCTGAACGGCGACGAGCTGCTGCTCTGGGACAACTGGGGTGACATGTCCGACACTCTCGAAGGCGCCGACCTGGCGCTCACCGACGAGGTAGCCCGCCTGTTACTTGCCTCCGGCAACGGTGACGCCGCGGCCACCAAGCAGGTCAACAACCTCTACCGCACCAACCCGTCGCTGACCTTCGCCGGCCGCTCCTTCATCACCTCCCCCGCCGGCGGACCGTTCCGGCTGATCGACCTCGAATGATCAGAACCCCAAGTTCCACGGCGCGTACACGCTGACCTTCACCACGCGCGGGTCGAACCACCCGTTCAACCCCGAGCAGCCTTTGGCGTACTGATTGCGGGCGCTGATCAGGTCTTGCCGCGTGACCCGCTCCTTGGGCACTCGGAAGATCGTCCGCACCTGCCGCACCGGCCAGGCGTCGTCGGTATAGCTCTCCGCGCCGAAGTCGAGCGCCGCGACCAGTGTCCGGTCGTGGGTGAAGTACTTCGCGGTGTTGGCGAACGTCCCGGGCGCAAGAAGGTCGCCGCGGTTCGGCCCGCGATGTTCGCCAGGCGGGTTCTGCCGATTGGCTCCACTGGTCGTGTCCTGAGGACTGTTCGGCTCGTAGGCACAGGACAAGATCACCTGCGCCTGCGTAGCTCCAGACGGCGGCAGTGCTTGGTCCGGGGACTTGGACCGGATCAGCGCCGGCAGTTGCTCGAACACTTCTGGTGGAACCAGGGTCCGCTGCATCGGCACCATCGGAGTGTTCGGAGTAGCCGGTGAGGCAAGCACCGGAGTGCCCATCGGCCCCCGGCCGGCCCCGTCGGTCGATGCCACCTCCGTACCGCAACCGGTCACAGCGACGACGGTGAGTACGGCGATCCCCCAGATCCTGCGCATGCGGTCAGGCTAGCGGGGCCGGAGGTTCTGGAGGACCAAAACGACCCCGCCTGGTGAGGCAGGCGGGGTCGTGTCTTTTGTGGGGGGTGGCTCAGAATTCCGAGCCGGCGGGGAGGTCGGGGGTTTCCGGGTCCTCGGGGTCGGACGGGCCGGCGGCCAGGCCGAGCTCGGCGACGCTGGCCAGGCCGGTGTGGTTCGGGACCACGCGGACGGTGTAGCCGAACGGACCGGTGCGGTCCAGTTTCAGCTCGCCCTCGTAGCGGTGCCGGTTGCCCTCGTACGTCTCCGCCAGCGACAGCACCGCCCGGACCGGGTCGGTGATCTCGTCGTTGGCGTCGACGCGACCGTGCAGGACCTCAACACAGATGTCCGACGGAGTCAGGTCACCGATCGCGGCGAAGGCACGGATACCGACCGTGGTCCCCAGCTGCGGTACGTCGCCGAGGCCCTGCAGCTCCACGTGGTCGACGCGGATCGACGGCCACGCGGCGCGGACCTTCTGCTTCCAGCCGGCCAGCTCGCGGGCACCGTCGTACGTCGAGTTCAGCGAGCGCGAGGACCGCGCCGCCGGTACGTACAGCTGCTCGACGTAGTCGCGCACCATCCGGGTGGCGAGCACCTTCGGGCCGAGCTCCTTGATCGTGTGCCGGAGCATCTCGATCCAGCGGCCCGGCACCTCGCCGTCGTAGAACCGCGGCGCGACCTGCTTCTCGATCAGGTCGTACAGCGCGTGCGCCTCGAGGTCGTCGCGCCGGTCGGTGTCCTCGATCCCTTCGGCGGACGGGATCGCCCAGCCGAACTCGTCGTCGTACCACTCGTCCCACCAGCCGTCCCGGATGGACAGGTTGAGCGCACCGTTCAGCGCCGCCTTCATCCCGGACGTGCCACACGCCTCGTACGGGCGGAGCGGGTTGTTCAGCCAGACGTCACACCCCGGGTACATCGGCTGCGCGAGCGCGATGTCGTAGTCCGGCACGAACACGATCCGGTGCCGTACCTCCGGGTCGTCGGCGAAGCGCACCATCTCCTGGATCAGCTTCTTGCCACCCTCGTCGTGCGGGTGCGCCTTGCCGGCGATGACGATCTGCACCGGGCGCTCCGGGTGCAGCAGCATCGACTTCAGCCGCTCCGGGTCCCGCAGCATCAGCGTCAGCCGCTTGTACGACGGCACCCGCCGCGCGAAGCCCATCGTCAGCACGTCCGGGTCCAGGATCGAGTCGACCCAGCCGAGCTCGGCGTCGCTGGCGCCACGGTTCAGCCAGGACTGCCGGACCCGCGCGCGGGTGTCGTCGATGAAGCGCTGCCGGAGCAGCCGCTTGGTCTCCCAGATCTGCGCGTCGGTGGACTTGTCCAGTCCCTCGAACACCGAGTCACCCTCGGCCGTGTACGTCGCGTAGGTCAGGTCGTGTACTTCGCGCGCCACCCAGGTCGGGGCGTGCACGCCGTTGGTGATCGAGGTGATCGGCACGTCGACCGGGTCGAAGCTCGGCCACAGCCCGGAGAACATCCCCCGGCTGACCACACCGTGCAGCTTGGACACGCCGTTCGCGCGCTGCGCCAGCCGGAGCCCCATGATCGCCATGTTGAACAGCGCCGGGTCGCCGCCCTCGAAGTCCTCGGCACCGAGCTCGAGGATGCGCTCGATCGGGACCTCCGGGCCGAACACGTCGGCGGAGAAGTGCTGCTGGATCAGCTCGACCGGGAACCGGTCGATACCGGCCGGGACCGGCGTGTGGGTGGTGAACACGGTGCCGCCGCGGTTGACCTCGAGCGCGGTGTCGAAGTCCAGGTCCTTCTCGGTGGCCAGCTCGCGGATCCGCTCGATGCCGAGGAACCCGGCGTGGCCCTCGTTGGTGTGGAACACCTCCGGCGCCGCGTGCCCGGTGATCCGGCAGTACGTCCGCACCGCGCGGACGCCGCCGACGCCGAGCAGCAGCTCCTGCAGCAACCGGTGCTCGGTGGAACCGCCGTACAGCCGGTCGGTCACCTCGCGCTCGGACGGCTCGTTCTCCTCGATGTCGGAGTCGAGCATCAGCAGCGGCACCCGGCCGACCTGGGCGACCCAGATCTGCGCGTGCAGCTCGCGGTTGCCGGGCAGGGTCAGGGTGATCGTGGCCGGCGCGTCGCCGTCGCGGAGCAGGCTGATCGGCAGCCCGTCCGGGTCGACCAGCGGGTACCGCTCCTGCTGCCAGCCCTCACGGTTCAGCGACTGCGCGAAGTAACCGTGCCGGTACAGCAGGCCGACCCCGATCAGCGGTACGCCCAGGTCGCTGGCCGCCTTCAGGTGGTCACCGGCGAGGATGCCGAGACCGCCGGAGTACTGCGGCAGCACGTGCGTGATGCCGAACTCCGGCGAGAAGTAGGCGACCGCGCTGAGCGGCTGCCCGGAGGTCTGGAACCACCGGTCGTCGGTTACGTAGCTGTCCAGGTCGGTGACTGCCAGTTCCAGCCGGCGCAGGAAAGCGTGGTCGTTGGCCAGCTCGTCGAGCCGGGCCGCCGGTACCTCACCGAGCAGTTTGACCGGGTCACCGCCGGTGCTCCGCCACAACTGCGGGTCGACGGCCTCGAAGACGTCCTGCGTCTCCGGGTGCCAGGCCCAGCGGAGGTTGTTCACCAGGGTGCCCAGGCCGGTCAGCGGCTCGGGCAGGACAGGGCGGACGGAGAATCGTCGTATCGCTCGCACCGGGACACCGTACCGGCCAAAGGGGCGGAGAACACCCTCGGGATGCATCGATCTTGCAACGCGAGCAAGATTTTGCAGGTCCGCGTGTCACCGGTGGGTACTGGGAACCGATACGGTCAGTGTTGCAGCTATTACGTCCCATCCGCCGACCGTCCACCGAGCCGGAATTCAGAGAGGGCAGGTTCGTCTACGCCATGACTGGGCGCATCCCGATCACCGATGTCACCCCGACCGTCGACGCCGGAGCCTATCCGGCGAAGTCATCGGTCGGTGAGACCTTCACCATCGCGGCCACGGTCTTCCGCGAAGGCCACGACGCGGTGAACGCGAACGTCGTCCTGACCTCGCCGTCGGGACAGACCAGACGGATGCTGATGACGCCGGCCGGCCAGGGCAGCGACCGCTGGTCCGTCGACGTGACGCTGCAGGAGCAGGGGGCGTGGACGTTCGCGGTCGAAGGCTGGAGCGACCCGTACGGGACCTGGCGGCACAACGCCGAGATCAAGGTCCCCGCCGGGCTCGACGTCGACCTGATGTTCGCGGAGGGCGCCGCCTTCTTCGACCGCGCCGCGGCCGGTGTACCCCCGGCGGTTCGTGCGGATCGCGGCACGCTGAGCGATGCCGCGCACGCGCTGGCGAACGGGGCATTGCCGCCGGAAGCACGGCTCGCGGCCGGCACCTCCCCGCAAGTACGCGCCGCCCTCGGCCGGTATCCCGTGCGTGAACTGATCACGTCCTCGGAGACGTACCCGGTGTGGGTGGACCGGGCGCGTGCTTTGTACGGCAGCTGGTACGAGTTCTTCCCGCGCTCCGAAGGCGCGACGTACGACGAGGCGACCGAGACGTGGAAGTCGGGTACGTTCCGCACCGCCGCGCGCCGCCTCGAAGCGGTCGCCAAAATGGGCTTCGACATCCTGTACGTGCCGCCGATCCACCCGATCGGCCACTCGTTCCGCAAAGGCCCGAACAACACGCTCGACCCGAAGCCCGGCGACCCCGGTTCGCCCTGGGCGATCGGCTCCGAGGACGGCGGCCACGACGCGATCCACCCCGAGCTCGGCACCTTCGAAGACTTCGAGTACTTCGTCGGCCGCGCCCGCGAGGTCGGCCTCGAAGTCGCGATCGACCTTGCCCTGCAGGCCTCGCCGGACCACCCGTGGGTGAAAGAACACCCGAAGTGGTTCTCGATCCGCGCCGACGGCTCCATCGCGTACGCGGAGAACCCGCCGAAGAAGTACCAGGACATCTACCCGATCAACTTCGACAACGACCCCGAAGGCATCTACGCCGAAGTACTGCGGATCGTGCGGCTGTGGATCTCCAAGGGCGTGACCGTGTTCCGGGTCGACAACCCGCACACGAAGCCGGTCAACTTCTGGGAGTACCTGCTCGGCGAGATCCGGAAGACCGATCCCGATGTGGTGTTCCTGTCGGAGGCGTTCACGCGGCGGCCGATGATGCAGGAGCTGGCGAAGGTCGGTTTCCACCAGTCGTACACGTACTTCACCTGGCGGAACGAGAAGTGGGAGCTGGAGGAGTACCTGACCGAGCTGACCACGGAGACCGGGCATTTCCTGCGGCCGAACTTCTTTGTGAACACGCCGGACATTTTGACCGCTTATCTGCAGTACGGCGGGCCGGGCGCGTTCAAGATCCGCGCGGCGATCGCGGCCACGTCGTCGCCGGCCTGGGGCGTGTACGCCGGGTACGAGTTGTTCGAGCATGTCGCGTTGCGGCCTGGGTCCGAGGAGTACCTCGACACCGAGAAGTTCCAGCTGCGGCCACGCGATTGGGCGACCGCTGAGGCTGAAGGGCGGTCGCTGGCGCCGTACCTGACGCTCCTCAACAACATCCGGCGGCGGCACCCGTCGCTGCAGCAACTCCGCAACCTGTCGCTGCATTCGGTCGACGACGAAGCCATCATGTGCTTCTCGAAACGCTCGACCGCACCGGACGGCCACAGCGACACGGTGATCGTGGTGGTGAACACGGACCCGCATTCGGTCCGCGAATCCATGGTCCACCTGGACATGGCCGCCCTGGGCATGCGCCCCGAAGACACCTTCACCGTCTACGACGAAATCAGCGGCGCGACCTGGCGCTGGGGCCAGCAGAACTACATCAAACTGGACCCCAACGGCGAACCCGCCCACATCCTCGCGGTACGCCGAGGCCAGGCCTAGTACGCAGTATCTGTAGGCGGGGGTGGTTCAGCCCACGCGGCGCTACGCACGACTCCTCCGTCGCCGTGCTACACCCCGCCCGCGGCGATTTGAGCGCGGCTGCGCGCAACGGCACCAACCGACCGACGTACCGACTGGCTGTGGCCTTAGGCAACAAGCCGACCCGGTCGACGAACGACAGCTGAGATTTCGCCGTCGCCTACCGGCGATCCAACCGCGCGGCCGGCAGGCCTGTATCAGTCCGCCGGCCGCCCCACCCCCGGCCACCACCTTGAGAAGCCACCGTGTGTTTTCGCGGTCGGGAAATGCGTGGTGGGTTCTCAAGGTCAGGTTGTTGGGGGGGTCGGCGCGGGCTGGCCGCGCGGAGCGCGGCGTGGGGTGGATCACCAGCACACAAGCAGTTCAGCCGGCGCGGAGGTCGGTGATGGTGGGGCGTTGGTGGTCGGTGAGGCGGAAGCCGATTCCGCGGACGGCGTCGATGGTGACCGTTGTGCCGAGGTCGTCGAGTTTTCGGCGGAGGCGTTTGACGACCGAGTGGACGTCGGCGGTGCCGCGGACGTTGCGGGCTCGCCAGACGGTTTGGTGGAGCGACTCGTACGACCAGACGCGCAGCGGCGAGGACATCAGCTGGGTGAGCAGGTCGCGTTCGAGTTCGGTGAGCTGGATTTCGCGGCCGCGCCAGCGGGCGACGGCGCGGGTGCGGTCGATGGTGAGGACGTCGTCACGTTCATCGGCCGAGTCGGGCGGGCCAGGGGTGTAGGCGGCGTCGGGCTCGGGGGGTTCGGGGTTTTCGGGTACGGACGGTGGTGGCTGCTGGGCGGGGACGAGCAGCTTGCGCAGTTCGTCGAGGCTGGAGACGAGCAGGAGCGGTGCGACGTCGTCGACGAGTTCTGCCAGCCGGACCCGTTGTTCGGGTGAGGCCGCGACCGCGATCAGGAGCGGGAACGGCTCGGGTTCGGTGCTGGTCAGGTCGACGTCCATCGGGGCGGGGACACGGGCGGTGACCATTTGATCACGATGTCAACAGCTGCCTTGGATCGTCAACGGAATGCCAACGTTTGCCCAGATTGCTCAGATTGCCCAGGGCTGCCTTGATCGGCGCGACCGCTAGTCACATCTTGCTTACGAAGTGTGCTTGTTACCACGTTGTTCTGACACATAAGGTCCACGTCAAGCTCGCGGTGTCACATGCCGCAGCCCAGGGGGCACGCAGAGTGTTCGGGCCTCCACAGCAGCAGATGACTCGGGGGAGTCGACTCGGGGTCGTTCCAAGTGAGGGGCTGCACAGATGTCAGATCAACCACGAAGGGGGCTGGCCAGATCACTGGTCAGTACCTTGGCGGCGCTGGCCGTCGTCGCGACCGGGATGGCCGCCGCCGGCCAGGCCCAAGCGTCCGCGCCGACGAAACCGGAGGCTACGCCATCGCCCGCCGCCAAGATCAAGCCGGAACTGCTGGCGAAGCTGGACGGCAAGGACGCCAAGGCCGCGACGGACTACTGGGTCCGGTTCGGCACGAAGGCCGACCTGTCCGCCGCGAGCAAGATCACCAACTGGAACGAGCGCGGTACGGCCGTGGCCGCCGCGCTGAAGAAGGCCGCCGCGGACAGCCAGGCGAAGGTCCGCGCCGACCTGGACGCGCAGCACGTGAAGTACAAGTCGTTCTGGGGTACGAACGCGATCCGGATCGAGAACGGCTCCCTCACCCTCGCGCAGAACCTGGCCGCGTACGCGGAGGTCCAGGGCCTGTACGCACCGGTCCAGGTCGAGGTACCGAAGGTCACCGCCGGCCAGGCCGAGAAAGAGGTGCAGGCGGTCGAGTGGGGTATCGCGAACATCAAGGCGAACCAGGTCTGGTCGCAGTACGGCGACAAGGGTGAGGGCATCGTCGTCGCCAGCATCGACACCGGCGTGCAGTACGACCACCCGGCGCTGGTGAAGCAGTACCGGGGCAACAACGGTGACGGCACCTTCAACCACAACTACAACTGGTTCGACGCGGCCGGCACTTCGCCGACCAAGCCGTCCGACGGCAACGGCCACGGCACCCACACGATGGGCACCATGGTCGGCGACGACGGCGCCGGCAACCAGATCGGTGTCGCACCGGGCGTGAAGTGGATCGCCGCGAACGGCTGCTGCCCGAGTGACGAGGCGCTGATCTCCTCCGGCCAGTGGCTGCTGGAGCCGACCGACCTCGCCGGGCAGAACCCGGACGCGAGCAAGCGGCCGAACGTGATCAACAACTCGTGGGGCTCGACGCTGCCGTCGAACGACCCGTTCATGGAGGACATCAGCCTGGCCTGGACCGCGTCCGGGATCTTCGGCACGTTCGCCAACGGCAACAGCGGCGACCTGGGCTGCAACAGCAGCGGCTCCCCGGGCAGCCTGACCAGCAACTACTCATCAGGCGCGTACGACATCAACAACAACCCGGCGTCCTTCTCCGGTCGTGGCGCCGGCCAGAACGGCACCATCAAGCCGAACATCTCGGCTCCGGGTGTCAACGTACGGTCCAGCCTGCCCGGCAACACGTACGGCTCGTACAACGGCACATCGATGGCGACACCGCACCTGACGGCCGCTATCGCTCTGCTGTGGGCCGCCTCGCCGGCGCTGAAGGGCGATGTGGCCGCTACCCGCGCGCTGCTGAACCAGACCGCGATCGACACGCCGGACAGCCAATGCGGTGGCACTGCTGACAACAACAACGTGTTCGGTCAGGGCCGCTTGGACGCGCTGGCGCTGGTAGCCGCCGCACCGATCGGTGACACCGGCACGCTGTCCGGCAAGGTCACCGCCGCTACCGGTGGTGCCGCGCTGGCTGGTGCGAGCGTCACCGTGCACCAGGACGGTACGCCGGACAAGGTACTGACCACCGGCAGCAACGGCACGTACTCGTCTGTCCTGCCTGCTGGAAGCTACAGCCTCACCGTGGCGTCCTTCGGGTACAAGACGCAGACCGCCACCGCTGACATCACCACCGGCCAGACGACCACCAAGGACTTCGCTCTGGTCAGCTCACCGCAGGTGAGTGTGGGCGGCACCATCTCGGACGGCTCCGGTCACGGCTGGCCGCTGTACGCGAAGGTAACCGTCGAGGGGCCGGGTGGAGTGTTCGACTACACCACGCCCAGCAACGGCCGCTACAGCCTGAAGGTCCCGGCCGGTGCCGCGTACTCGCTGAAGATCGAGTCGCAGTACCCGGGCTACCAGACGGTCAGCCAGCCGATCACAGTCGGCAGCGGCAACCTGACCAAGAACGTGGCGGTTCCGGTGCGTACGGACAGCTGCGCGACTGCTCCTGGTTACACGTGGGGCTCCGACGGCGTGTACGAGACGTTCGACAACGGTGCCGTGCCGAACGGGTGGACCGTGGTCGACAACAACGGCAACGGCCAGGTGTGGAAGTTCGACGACCCGGGCAACCGTGGCAACCAGACCGGCGGCACCGGCAAGTTCGCGGTCGTCGACAGCGACAAGTACGGCAGTGGCGGTACGCAGAACACCGCACTGGTCAGTCCGGTTGTGGACCTGAGCTCGGTCACCGCTCCGGTGATCCGGTTCAACCAGAACTACAAGCGGCTGGGTGACAAGGCCGACGTGGACCTGTCCGTCGACGGCGGCGCCACCTGGACCAACGTGCTGCAGCAGACGGCCACCGTCAGCGGCCTGAAGGAGATCGCGATCCCGCAGGCGGCCGGCAAGGCCAATGTGCAGGTGCGGTTCCACTACTACGAGGCGAAGTACGCCTGGTGGTGGCAGGTCGACAACGTCCTGATCGGCAGCCAGGTCACCTGTCAGCCGACCGGCGGCGGCATTGTCACCGGCAACGTCAAGGACGCCAACACCAACGGGTTCGTGAACGGCGCGGTCGTCACCCGTGACGGCAGCAGCGAGTCCGGTACGACGGTGGCGACGCCCGAGGACACCGGCCTGAACGACGGCTTCTACTGGCTGTACTCCTCGGCCGACGGCGACCAGGGCTTCACCGCCAAGGCCGGCAACTACGTCAGCGCGACCGCGACCGTACCGGTCGAGGCCGACTGGGCCACCACGGCCGACTACACCCTGAAGGCCGGGCAGCTGTCCGTCACGCCGGGTGCGATCACCGGCAACCTGAAGCTGCCGACCGGCAAGGTGACCAAGTCGTTCACCGTCAAGAACACCGGTGGTGCGCCGGTCGACGTGAAGTTCGGTGAGAAGGACGGTGGCTTCGTCCTGCAGAACGCGAACGGCACCAAGACCACCAAGGCACAGGTGGAGAACAGCGCCGGCGCCCCGCTGCAGCGGATCGCCGTCAGCACCTCGTTCGCCCGGATGCTGTCCGGTAAGAACGACGTGGCGCCGGTGGCCGCGAAGCCGCAGGCGGCGCCGTGGACCGACATCGCCGACTACCCGTCGACGGTGATGGACAACCGGGTGGTCAGCCTGGAGGGCAAGACGTACTCGATCGGCGGTGGTGACGGCAGCGCGTCCACCGCGAACAGCTACGTGTACGACCCGGCGACCCTCGCCTGGACCGCGATCGCCCCGCTACCGGGCGCCCGCAACGCCATCACCGTGGGTGTCACCAGCGGCAAGATCATCGCCAGCTCCGGCTGGGGATCGTCCGGCCCGGCGGCGGACACCTGGTCGTACGACCCGGCTACCAACGCCTGGACCGCGGTCGCTGCCAACCCGGCGCCCCGGGCCGCGGCCGGTCAGGCCGTACTGGACGGCAAGCTGTACGCCGTGGGTGGCTGCACCACCGCCAACTGCACCCCGATGAGCAACACCGTGGTGCGCTACGACGCCGGCGCGAACAGCTGGCAGACGCTGGCGAACTACCCGCAGTCGGTCGCGTTCGCGTCCTGCGGTGCCATCGACGGCAAGCTCTACTGCGCCGGTGGCAACGACGGCACGAACTCACTGAAGAAGGCGTACGTGTACGACCCGGGAGCTGACTCCTGGACCGCGATCGCGGACGCTCCGGCCGACCACTGGGCGGCGTCCTACGCCGTCGCCGGTGGCAAGCTGCTGGTCGTCGGCGGTGTCCAGGCCGGTGCGGTCACCAACGCCGGCTTCGCGTACGACCCGGCCACCGAGGCCTGGTCGGCACTGCCGAACGCCAACCTGCCGCGGTACCGCGGTGGAGCGGCCTGCGGCTTCTACAAGGTCGGTGGCTCGTCCGGTGGCTTCAACGCGACTGCCGACAGCGAGTCCCTGCCCGGTCTCGGCGACTGCACCGAGTCGTCGGCGGACGTCAGCTGGCTGTCCCTGGACAAGACCGAGGCCACCTTGGCCCCGGGCGAGTCGGCGACGGTCAAGGTCACGCTCACCGCGAGTGTCGACCAGCCCGGTACCTTCAGCGGTGCCGTGACGATCGGCGAGAACACCCCGTACACGGTGGCTCCGGTCGCGGTGACGATGAACGTCACCCCGCCGACCACCTGGAGCAAGCTGATGGGCACGGTCACGGGCGTCAGTTCGTCCGGTGCGTCCGCTCCGCTGCCGGGTGCCATCGTCCAGGTGGACTCGTGGGCACAGTCGTACACCTTCATCACCGACCAGTCCGGCCAGTACGCGTATTGGCTGGACCGCCGGAACAACCCGTTGACCCTGATCGCCGCCAAGGACGGCTACAAACCACAGGCCCGTACCACCAAGCTGGTCGCCGGCACGCCGGTCACCGAGGACTTCGCACTGAAGTCGATCAAGTAGTCAGGTACTAGAAGCTCGGCCCCGGACCGCACTGGTCCGGGGCCGAGCCCTTGTCAGCTAGTTGGGCAACAGGTGGAAGCCGACGCCGCGGACCGCTTGGATGGTGACGCTGGCCCCGAGGTTGGCGAGCTTCTGGCGGAGGCGTTTCACCACTGAGTGGATGTGCGAGCCGTGGCCGAGGTGCTCGTTGCCCCAGACGGCGTGGTGCAGCCGCTGGTACGTCCAGACCCGACCGGGCTCCTCCACCAGGCAGTGCAGGAAGTCGTGTTCCAGCCGGGTCAGCGGCAGCTCACGGTCCTTCCAGCGCACCACGCGGCGATCGACGTCCAGCTGCAGACCAGCCACTGGCGCAGGTGCCTGCTGCGGCACCGCGGCAATCTGGGCAGCAGCCGGTACGACGCGTACGGACGGAGCGACCTTCGGTACGGCGACCGACGACGAAGGGACGCCCGTGACTTCCAGAAACGCGCGGGCTTGATCAGCACTGGACACCAGCAGCAGCGCGTCCGCGGTACCGAGCAGCCGCGCGAGCTGTACTCGTTCAGCGGCGGACGCGGCCACGCCGATGATCAGCGACGAGTCGGACAACCTCTCCATCGACCTCACGGCAAGCCCCTCCCAGTTGAACCGGCCAGCCACAAGTACGGTTCACGGCCCGTACTAAGTCAAGGGATTCCAGGCGCACCGGGCTGGCACATATGCGTCCTGTCCGAGACCGGACAGCGTTTGCAGGCAGGAAAACCCGCCCGAACCCGGCGACGCTCCCCCGACCGGCGTGCGCTCCGCGTGCGAAGCGGAGTAGTCTCCTCGCGCACGGTCACTCTGGCCGGATACCTCTGGCCCGCATCCACGGAGGAACAGTGCCCGGTCTCGTACGGCGGCCGCTCGTCGTCTGGCTGCTCGCGGTCGTCGCGGTGCCAGTACTGCTGACCGCTGTGCTGATTCCGGCGCGCGCGGGCACCACCGAGGACGACCTGCGGGACCGCACCACGGCCGCGTTGAAGGCCCGGGGCATCGAGACCAGCCGGATCGACTTCGACGGCCGGGACGCAAGAATTGTCGTCCAGGCTGGTGTGGACGAAGGAATTGTCCGGTCCGTCGTCGCCGGCGTGGACGGCGTTCGATCGGTGCGGGTCGACGGTGGCGGCACGCCCAGCCCCACGCCAACCGCCGAGCCGAGCACCGGACCTGCCGAGGGCGTTCCTGGATTCGAGGTCGGCCGGACCGATCGGGCGATCCGGGTGCAGGCGCCGGTGCGGAGTCAGGCGGTCAAGGACGCACTCGCCGCGGAGGTCGACGGCGTACTCGGTTCGGACCGCGAGTACGACGACCGGACCACCATCGACCCGGCGAACGGTCTTTCCGACGCGACCACGCTGTCCGCGCTGCTGCGGGCGCTGGCGATCGGCGGCGGCGACGCCTCGGTGCGCTACGACGGCGACACACTGACGTTGTCGGGTCAGGTACCCGATCAGGCCACCAAGGCGACCGTCGGCCGGGCCGCGGCGAAGGCGGTGCCCGGCGCTGTCGTCGCGGACGAGCTGCGACTGCCCGCCCCGGTCAAGACAGCAGTCAGCGAGCCGTGCCGCACGTTCCAGACCCGGCTGGCCGCGTTCGGCCGGGAGTACAAGATCAACTTCCTGTCCGGCACGTCGATCGTGAACGACGCGTCGAAACCGACGGTGGTGAAAGCCGCCGCGCTCCTGCAGTCGTGCAAGACGGTACGAGTCGAGATCGCCGGTCACACCGATGACCTCGGTTCGCCGTCCACCAGTCTGCCGCTGTCCGAGCGCCGGGCCGCCGCCGTGAAGGCGGAGCTGGTCCGGCTGGGAATCGGCGCGGACCGGCTGATCCCACACGGGTACGGCGAGTCCTTCCCGATCGCAACCAACGACACCGGCGCCGGGCGGATCGCCAACCGCCGCGCCGAGCTCCGAGTAGTGCAGGGGAACTGAATGAGCTGGTTGATCGCCCAGACCTGGATTCTGCTGCTCGCCGCGTTCGTGCTGGGCAGTGCGGCCGCGTGGCTGGTGTGGCTTGTACACCGACTCGTCCGGACCGCGGGAGGTGCGCGCTGATGAGCTGGCTGCTGCGAAACAACTGGCCGTGGTCCTTGCTCGCCTTCGTCCTCGGCGCAGCGATCACCTGGTTCTTGCTGGACCGCCGCCGCGCCACACCAGCTCCAGCACCGGTAGTGCACGAAGAAGAAGCACGCGAGCCAGTACTGGTGGCCGCCGGCACTACCGAACAACACCAGGAACACCCGGAGGAAGCTGGCCCGGTGTTCTCGCGGGTGATGGACGTCCGGACGGATGCGGTCGAGCCGACGTTGTTCGAGTACGACGGGGACGCGACACCGGCGGAGGTACCTGCCGCGGTGCCGCCCGGACGGTACGGTGAGGGCTCGGCCGACGCGGTACCGCACCAGGGACCGCCGGACGGGTTCACGATCAAGGGCAACGCCCAGTCGATGCTCTTCCACACGCCCGACTCGCCGTACTACGGCCGGACCAAACCCGAGGTCTGGTTCCGCACCGAGGCCGACGCCGAACGCGCCGGTTTCACCAAGTACACCCGCCGCCCGCGGAAGTCCGCGAACCCGCGCGACTGATTCGCCCCGGTCCACCCGCCGGCTGGGTCACCGCGGTGACCCAGCCGGGGATCTACGATCGCGGCACCGACGCAAACACCCGGAGGCGGAGTGCGACGCGAGATTCATGTTCCCTTCCTCGTCGAGCAGGACGAGGACGGCGTCTGGACCGCCGAGGCGGCCCTCACCCCGGACGCCTTCGCCAACGGCGAGGGCGAGACCCGCGAGGCCGCGCTCGAGGATCTGCGCGCCGCGATCGTCACCCTCGCCGCGGAGGTGGGCGCGCCGGAACAACTCGTGGTCACCGTCGAGGTCCCGTAACCATGGCCACCGACGAATCCGCCGGCACCCCGGCCGACGGAGAGCGCGCTGACTCGGCACCCCTCGTGCCGGACCGGGTCATCCCGAAGGACCAGGTGCCCGAGGAGGTCACCTACCGAAAGGTGATCGAGGGGCAGACGCCGGCCAGGAAAGCGCCTGGCTGGCGGGCCGCCAGCCGACGCGCCGGTAGACGCGCCGGAAGTTCGTCCACAACCAAGGAAAAAGGCGCCCGCGGCGAACGGAAATAGCCCTGTAATAGGGCGATCCGGCCCCTATTTGCTTGTACTGGTGAAGTCCCGTCACACTGATCCGAACGCCCCCGCGGTCCGTCCATCGCACGGCGTCATCAACGTACCGGAGCCGATCGGGCCGGCCCGGGCTTCTTTTGAGTACGCCGGAACGGGGTACCTGAAGCCGCAGGGGCCTGGCGGGTCCACCCACCCGTCGTCACGTCGTGTGGCGGCGAGCCGTGAACAAGCCGCAGTACCGCTAGGTTTGGAGACACCGATGGAGGTGAGCGTGACCGACATGCTGCCGGAGCAGCACCACGGACTGACGAAGAGTGACCCGCTGTGGTTCAAGCGGGCCGTCTTCTACGAGGTCCTCGTGCGGTCCTTCAAGGACTCGAACGCCGACGGCATCGGCGACCTGCAAGGCCTGACGGAGAAACTCGACTATCTCGAGTGGCTGGGCGTTGACTGCCTCTGGTTACCGCCGTTCCAGCCGTCACCGCTGCGTGACGGCGGCTACGACATCTCCGACTACACCGGCGTGATGACCGAGGTCGGCACGATCGCCGACTTCGCCGCGCTGATGGAAGCCGCGCACGCGCGCGGTATCCGGATCATCGTCGACTTCGTGATGAACCACACGTCCGACCAGCACCCCTGGTTCCAGGCGTCCCGCGAAGACCCGGAAGGACCGTACGGCGACTTCTACGTCTGGTCCGACACCGACGACAAGTACACCGACGCGCGAATCATCTTCGTCGACACCGAGGCCTCGAACTGGACCTGGGATCCGGTTCGCGGTCAGTACTTCTGGCACCGGTTCTACTCCAACCAGCCGGACCTGAACTTCGAGAACCCGGCGGTCGGCGACGCGATCGTCGAGGCGCTGAAGTTCTGGCTGGATCTCGGCGTGGACGGTTTCCGGCTGGACGCGGTCCCGTACCTGTTCGAGACCGACGGCACGAACTGCGAGAACCTGCCGCGGACGCACGAGTTCCTGAAGCGGGTCCGCAAGGAGGTGGACGCGAACTACGAGGACCGCGTCCTGCTCTGCGAGGCGAACCAGTGGCCGGCCGACGTGGTCGAGTACTTCGGCGACCGCGACTCCGGTGGGGACGAGTGCCAGATGGCGTTCCACTTCCCGGTGATGCCGCGCATCTTCATGGGCGTCCGCCGGGAGTCCCGGTTCCCGATCTCGGAGATCCTGGCCCAGACCCCGGCGATCCCGGACACCTGTCAGTGGGGCATCTTCCTGCGCAACCACGACGAGCTCACGCTCGAGATGGTCAGCGACGAGGACCGCGACTACATGTGGGGCGAGTACGCGCAGGACCCGCGGATGAAGGCGAACATCGGCATCCGCCGCCGGCTGGCACCGCTGCTGGACAACGACGTGAACAAGATGGAGCTGTTCACGGCGCTGCTGCTCAGCCTGCCCGGCTCCCCGATCCTGTACTACGGCGACGAGATCGGCATGGGCGACAACATCTGGCTCGGCGACCGGGACGGTGTCCGGACCCCGATGCAGTGGTCGCCGGACCGGAACGCGTCGTTCTCCACCGCGACCCCGGGCAAACTCGCCCTGCCGGTCATCATGGACCCCGTCTACGGCTTCCAGGCGGTGAACGTCGAGGCAGAGATGGAGAACGCCTCGTCGCTGCTGCACTGGACCCGGCGGATGATCCAGACCCGCAAGCAGCACCCCTGCTTCGGGATGGGCACCTTCACCGACCTGGGCGGCTCCAACCCGAGCGTGCTGTCCTACGTCCGTGAGTTCGGCGACGACGTGGTGCTGTGCGTGAACAACCTGTCCCGCTTCCCGCAGCCGATCGAGCTGGACCTGCGGCAGTGGCAAGGGGTCGAGCCGATCGAACTGCTCGGCGGCGTGCACTTCCCCACCATCGGTGAGTTGCCCTACCTTCTGACCCTCGGCGCCCACGGTTTCTACTGGTTCCGGCTCCCGGTGGCGAAGCCGGAAGACCACGAGGAGAGCATTTAAGTGACTTCCCATCTGGACCAGGTCCAGTCCTTCTGCGCGAGCCAGAGGTGGTTCGGGGAGAAGGGACACGACGTCCACGTCGAAGCGCTGGCCACCTCGGTGTGGCTGTCGGACGCGGACGCCTGGCCGGCGGTCCGGATCGGGTTCGTCTACTGTTCGGGTCCACCCGGGATGGACACCCCGATCCGGGTGTACCAACTGCCGCTCAGCTACCACCGCGCGCCGGTCGAGAACCTCGGCCACGCGCTGGTGGGTGAGTGGATCGAGCCGGACCTCGGCGACACCGAGGTCTGGGTGTACGACGCGCTGCACGACAAGGAAGCGACGCCGTACTGGCTGGACGCGATCACGCACGGCCGGCAGCTGGACGGGCTGGAGTTCCAGCCGGTCCAGGCGCCGGAGCCTTCCGTCGAGGTGCCGGCGGACGCGCAGTCCCTGGTGCTGACGGTCGAGCAGAGCAACACCTCGCTGGTGTTCGGCGACGTGGCGCTGCTCAAGGTGTTCCGCCGGCTCGAGCCCGGGAGCAACCCGGGGGTCGAGATCGAGTCGGCGCTCACCGAAGCCGGGTCCGAGCTGGTCCCGGAGGTGCTGGGTTCCGCGCGCGGCAGGTGGCCGCGCGCGGGCGGTGGCACCGACCAGGGCGAGCTCGCGATGCTGACCGCGTTCCAGCGGAACGCGACCGACGGCTGGTCGTTCGCCACCTCTTCGGTCCGTGACCTGTACGCCGAGGCGGATCTGCACGCCGAGGAGGTCGGCGGTGACTTCGCCGCCGAGTCGCACCGGCTGGGCGCGAGCACCGCGCAGGTGCACTCCGAGCTGGCGAAGGCGCTCGGGACCGACGTCTGGGAGCCGGCCAAGCTGGTCGAGCACGCGAACGCGATGCGCCGCCGGCTCGACGCCGCGTCGGCCGCGATCCCGGAGCTCGGTCCGTACGCGGCCGGTCTGGCCCGGGCGTTCGACGCACTCGCCGAGTACGGGCAGCCGGTGACGGTGCAGCGGATTCACGGTGACTTCCACCTCGGTCAGGTGCTGCGCACCATCGAGGGCTGGAAGCTGATCGACTTCGAGGGTGAGCCGGCCAAGTCGCTGATCGAGCGGCGCGCGCTGGACACCCCGGTGAAGGACCTGGCCGGCATGCTCCGGTCCTTCGACTACGCGGCCCGCTCGCTGCTGGAGGACCACCGGGGCGATCAGCAGATCGCGTACCGTGCCACCGAGTGGGCGGCCCGCAACCAGCGGGCGTTCCTGGACGGGTACGCCGAGGTCGCGGGCACCGACCCGCGGCAGCAGCACGTACTGATGAACGCGTTCCTCGCCGACAAGGTGATCTACGAGGTGCTGTACGAGGCCCGCAACCGGCCCAGTTGGCTGCCGATCCCCCTGTCCGCCGCCGCACAGCTGGCCGAGCAGTAGCAGGAGGTCTTTCGATGGGTGAGCGCGAAGCTTTCGAGGCGCCGCCGGCGCCCGCCGACGAGCCGGTGGTGACCGCGGTCCCGGTGGACCGGACGGCGCTGGAGCGACTGGTGGCCGGCACGTTCCACGATCCGCACCAGGTGCTCGGACCGCATCTCGGCGAGCACGGCGTCACGGTGCGGGTGCTGCGGCCGTTCGCGAAGTCGGTCACGGTGCTGTACGACGGGCAGCGGCTGGACCTCCGGCACGAGTACGAGGGCGTCTGGGTCGGCGTACTCGACATCGACAAGGTGCCGGACTATCGCCTCGAGGTGACGTACACCGACGGGCCGGCGGCCGAGCTCGACGACCCGTACCGCTATCTCCCGTCCCTCGGTGAGGTCGATCTGCACCTGATCGGCGAGGGCCGGCACGAGCGGCTGTGGACCGTGCTGGGCGCGCACGTCCGCCGCTACGACGGCCCGGCCGGCCAGGTCACCGGCACGTCGTTCGCGGTCTGGGCGCCGAACGCGCAGGGCATCCGGCTGACCGCCGACTTCAACTTCTGGGACGGCCGCGCGCATCCGATGCGTTCGCTGGGCGGTTCCGGCGTGTGGGAGCTGTTCGTCCCCGGCGTCGGGCCGGGCACCCGGTACAAGTTCGACATCTGCGGCCGGGACGGCGTCTGGCGGCAGAAGGCCGACCCGATGGCCAACCTGGCCGAGACTCCGCCGGCGAACGCGTCGGTCGTGCACGAGTCCGCGTACGCGTGGGACGACGCCGCCTGGCTGCGGCACCGGGCCGAGGCGCAGGCGTACGCCGAGCCGATGAGCGTGTACGAAGTGCACCTCGGGTCCTGGCGGAAGGGCCGGTCCTATCGCCAGCTGGCCGAGGAACTCGTTGCCTACGTCAACGATCTTGGCTTTACGCACGTCGAGCTGATGCCGGTGATGGAGCACCCGTTCGGCGGCTCCTGGGGGTACCAGGTGACGTCGTACTTCGCGCCGACGTCCCGGTTCGGCGACCCGGACGACTTCCGGTACCTGGTCGACCGGCTGCACCAGGCCGGGATCGGCGTGATCGTGGACTGGGTGCCGGCGCACTTCCCGAAGGACGCCTGGGCGCTGGCCCGCTTCGACGGGACGCCGCTGTACGAGCACCCGGACCCGCGCCGCGGCGAGCAGCCCGACTGGGGCACGCTGGTGTTCGACTTCGGCCGTCCACAAGTGCGGAACTTCCTGGTTGCGAACGCGATCTACTGGGCCGAGGAGTTCCACATCGACGGTCTGCGCGTCGACGCGGTCGCCTCGATGCTGTACCTGGACTACTCCCGCCAGGACGGCCAGTGGGTGCCGAACCAGTACGGCGGCCGGGAGAACCTGGAGGCCGTTTCGTTCCTGCAGGAGATGAACGCGACCCTCTACAAGCGCGTGCCGGGCGTGATCACGGTGGCCGAGGAGTCGACGTCCTGGCCGGGTGTCACCCGGGCCACGCATCTCGGCGGTCTCGGCTTCGGCTTCAAGTGGAACATGGGCTGGATGAACGACTCGCTCCGCTACCTGGAGCACGAGCCGGTGCATCGGCAGTACCACCACCACGAGCTGACGTTCTCGATGATGTACGCCTACTCGGAGAACTTCGTCCTGCCGCTGTCGCACGACGAGGTGGTGCACGGCAAGGGCTCGCTGCTGCGCAAAATGCCGGGTGATCGCTGGCAGCAGCTGGCGAACCTGCGGGCGTACCTGGCGATGATGTGGGCGCATCCGGGCAAGCAGCTGCTGTTCATGGGCTGTGAGTTCGGCCAGGAGTCGGAGTGGTCGGAGAAGGGCGAGCTGGACTGGTGGCTGCTGGAGCACAGCGACCACGTCGGGCTGCAGCAGCTGGTCCGCGACCTGAACCGGGTCTACAAGGACAATCCGGCGTTCTGGCGTACGGACCACGCGGCGGACAAGTTCAGCTGGATCGACGCGAACGACGCCGGCAACAACGTGTTCTCGTTCGTCCGGTACGGCGACGACGGCGCACCGGCCATCGCCTGCATCACGAACTTCTCCGCACTCCCCCACCACGGCTACCGGCTCGGTCTGCCGTACGCGGGGCGCTGGGAGGAGGCGGTCAACACCGACGCCGACTCGTACGGCGGCTCCGGCGTGGGCAACTACGGTGCTGTGGAGGCTGACGGACCGGCGTGGCACGGCATGGAGACCAGTGCCGAGCTGTCCGTGCCACCCCTGGCGACGGTGTACCTGCGCTTCACCGGGTAGCGTTCACGGCGTGACCGCCGCACAACCGCTGTCAGATGGTGAACTGACGCTGCAACCCTCGCAGCCGAACGGACAGGTGACGAGGTTCGATGTCGATCACGACGGTCCACTCGGCACAGTTGAGGTGCGACAGACGTCGCCTGGTGCCGGACTGGTCACCTGGGCGCTGGAAGGCGGTCCTGGGGTCGCCCAGCAAGCGCTGCGGCTGGTAGCGGACTATGCGTTCGGTCAGCTCGGGCTGGAGCGGTTGCAGGTAGAGGTGGACCCGGAGCTGCACTCGTCCGCCCGCGTGGCGATCCGGTCCGGCTTCCGCCGTGAGGGCGTACTGCGCGGCGCCGCGCTGGTGGAGGGCGAGCGCCGCGACGTGGCGGTGTACGGGATGCGCCCCGACGACCCGCGCCCGGACACAGTGACCGGCTGGACCGCGCTGATGGACTCGGTGCTGCCGAAGAAGCGCGTGATCGCCCATGTGGTGGTGCGCGACACCACCGGCCGCGTACTGCTCTGCCAGGTGAGCTACAAGAAGGAGCTGGAGCTACCAGGCGGCGTAGTCGAACCGGATGAGGACCCGGCAGCCGGTGCGACCCGGGAGATGGAAGAGGAGCTCGGTACGGCGCTGCCACTGCTGGGCGTACTAGCGATCGACTGGCTGCCCCGCTGGGAGGGCTGGGGCGACGCAGTCGAGATCCTGTACGACGGCGGCGTGCATGACCCGTCCCTGATCGACCAGCTGCGACCGGATGGCTTCGAGATCAAGGACATCCGTTGGCATGCACCGGACGAGCTGGCCGCACTGGTGTCGCCGCTGAACGCTCGTCGGTTGCCGATGCTTCTGGCCGCGCCGGATCAGCTGCACAACCTCAGTAACGGTTCACCGATCACCTCGTGAGCTGGTGGACGCACCAGGTGTAGTGCCCGTCGCCGGCGTTCTCGTCGTAGATGGTGGCGGTGATGATCGCGTACGCCTGCCGGTAGAGGCGCATGCGCTCGCGGTCGTGGCCCAGCTGGACGAAGCGGTCGAGCAACAGGTCGTCCAGCCGCCGGGCGTCCGGCCCGTACATGTCGAAGAAGCCTGCTGCCAGGGATGCTTCGAAGGTGTTGTCGCCGGCTGTGGACAGGAATCCCCAGTCCAGTACGGCAGAGACCTGAGGGCCGTCCATCAGGACGTTGGGCGGGCACACGTCGCCGTGCACCACACTGAGGTCGTCTGTTGGTAATGCAGTGAGCTGACTGACTACGTGGTCGAGTAGCTCGGCGAAGGCAGGTACGTCGCGCTCGAAATGCACCTTCGAGGCCGCAGCACGCTGCCGTACCAGACTGGCCAGGCTCTTGCCCCAGGAGCCGTCCCAGAACGGCTGACCGACCACTGGGAGCGCCTTGCTCGCTGCACCGGGCCGTGCGGTTCGGAGCGCTTCGACTACTGCTACGAACGCATCCAGAGCCTGTTCTTCGGGTAGTCCGGCCTCGTGCAGTGGTACGCCGGTCAGCTTGTCCTCCACGCTGACGGCGAGACCGTTCTCGCCCGCGCTGATCGAACGGATCCGCGGCGTCCGGAACGGCAGGCCCGGGAGCTCATCGAGGAACTCCTTCAGCGGACGGACATCCTCCGGCCGCCGGTCGAACCAGATCTTCCGTACCGTGCCGTCGCCGAGGTCGTAGACGGCGCCTTCCATCCCCTGCCCGATCAGCTCCACGCGGCCTGACCCTAGTGCACCAACCGGATCGTCAAGGGATAGAGGTACTCCCGGCCATCGGACGCGGCGACCGTCGCGAGGACGATCACCACCACCGCGGCGACCGCGCCGATCAGGATCAGCGGCACCACCACCAGCACCCCGAGACCGAAGGTGATGAAGATCAGCAGCACCGCGACCGCGGTGTAGATCAGTAGCGAGAGCTGGAAGTTCAGCGACTCGATCGCGTGCCGGCGGACGTACTCCGAGCGCCCGCGGAACACCAGCCAGACGATCAACGGACACAGGAAGCCCATCGCGAACCAGGCCGCGATGAACACCCCCACGTGCGCGACCATCGCCCACGTACGCTCCTCCGAGGCCGACAACGGCACCCCGGAACCGGATTCCGAGCTAGCCATACTCCAGTCAAGCACGCCGATTCCTTTTCGTGACCCCACCGGTCAATACCGCTGACCGACCAGTTACGAGAGGAAAGACCATGGCTAGCAAGGAGTCGGAAGCGGTACGGCGGCACTGGGTGGCTGCCCGCGCTGCGATGGAAGCAGGTGAGACAAGCGACCAGGAGCTCGCGGACCACCGCTGGGCCGAGCTGACGACTGAACCGGACAATGTGGACTACCTGCGCGTCCCTGGCCGCCCGGCGCTGTGGATCGCGCCGCACAACGCCGCTCAGGACCGCGTGCTGTTCTGCCTGCACGGCGGCGGTTTCGTCGGCGGATCGCGCTACTCGCACCGCAAGCTGTACGCGCACCTCGCTCGTGCCGTAGGCGCCCGGGCGCTGCTCTTCGACTATCCACTGGCGCCCGCGCACGTCTATCCGGCGCAGCTCGACGACGCGGTCGACACGTACCACTGGCTGCTCGATCAGGGCATCGCTGCCGAGCACATTCTGTTCACGGGTGACTCGGCCGGCGGCGGAATGAGCATCACGACGCAGTTGCGCGCTCGTACGGACGGGCTGCCGCTGCCGGCCGGGGCGATGCCGTTCTCGCCATGGGTCGATTTCGAGGCGACCGGTGCTTCGTACGAGACCAATCGTGACCGGGACGAGTTCTTCCATCGCGACCTGGTCCGTGGTCTCGCGTTCATGTTCTTGGGGCGGGACAACTCGCCGCGGGACCCGTACGTGAATCCGTTGTACGGCGATCTCACCGGGCTTGGGCCGATGTACATCCAGACCGGCGGCGACGAGGTACTGCTGGATGACGCGCGGCAGCTCGCGGAGGCGGCGGAGAAGGCCGGGGTCGCGGCGACGCTGGATGTGTTTCCGGAGATGCAGCACACGTTCCAGATGGCCGCGGGTCGCGCGCCGGAAGCGGACGATGCGATCCAGCGGATGGCACGCTGGGCACGTCCCGTACTGAGGCTCCGATGATCGAAGGGGCGGTGATGACGGACTTCGCCGGGCAGACCGAGGTGTTCCGGAAGGAACTGCTGGCGCACTGCTACCGGATGCTCGCGTCGGTCCACGAGGCCGAGGACGCGGTGCAGGAGACGTACCTGCGGGCGTGGCGCGGGTGGGACGGTTTCGAAGGTCGCTCCTCGGTGCGGGTCTGGCTGTACCGGATCGCTACGAACGTCTGCCTGACCGCGGTGGAGCAGCGCGGGCGGCGAGCCCTGCCGTCCGGCGTCGCCGAGCCGAGTGCCGGCCTGACCGCGACTCCCCCACCAGCGCCTGCGGGGATCGGCTGGATCGAACCGCTTGCGGAATCGCTGACCACCCCCGACCCGGCGTCGGTCGTCACCCAGCGGGAGAGCCTGCGGCTGGCGTTGATCGCGGCCTTGCAGTACCTGCCGCCCAAGCAACGCGCAGTACTGATCCTGCGCGAGGTGCTCGCCTTCCCGGCCGCGGAGGTCGCGACGATGCTCGACACGTCCGTCGCCGCCGTGAAGAGCACGTTGCAGCGGGCGCGCGCCCGGCTCGACGAGAGCACGCCTGCTCAGGACGAGTTGCTCGAGCCCGAGGACCCGCGGGCACAGGCGTTGCTGGCGGAGTACATCACCGGCTTCCAGAACGCGGACACGGCCGCGCTGGAACGGGCGCTGCGTACGGATGCGGCGATCGAGATGGTCGGCACGACCACCTGGTTCAACGGCCGGGTGCGGTGCATGGAGCTGCTCGCGTCCGCTGTCGGTGCGCCGGGTGACTGGGCGATGATCCCGATCGTCGCGAACGGTCAGCCCGCCGTCGGCGCGTACCTGAAAGGCGAACCGTACGGCGTCGCTGTCCTCACGCCGACGGCCGCTGGACTCACCCACATCCACGTGTTCAGTACGCCCGAGCTGGTCACGCGCTTCGGTCTACCTCCTGCGCTGTGAGTCGCGCCCGGCGGCTCGTACTCACCAGGGCGAGTGCGAGGACGACGAGTCCCATCGCGACGGTCGGCCACCAGACCAGGTGTTCGGCGCGGATGAAGCGGTCCGGGTCGGTCGTTGCGGTGGCGCCGACGATCGAGCCGGCGACGGCGACGCCGAGCGACGTACCCGTCTGCCGGCCGACGGACGCGATCGAGGCGGCCAGGCCGGCCATCGACGCGGGCATGCCGGCGACCGCCGAGTTCGCGATCGGTGGGTTGATCGTGCCGAGGAACACGCCGAAGAGCAGGAAGATCGCCAGTACGACCGGCAACGACGTGGTCGCCTTGATCGTGGTCGACGCCGCCGCACCGAGCGTGAGGGCCGTGCCGGCGATCACCAGCGGGAGCCGTGGGCCGCGCGAGCCGACTGCGCGGCCGGTGAGCGGCGACAGGACGCAGATCAGCAGGCCGACCGGCAACAGGCACAGGCCGGCGTCGAGCGCGGACAAGTTGCGCACGCTTTGCAAGTACAGCGTGGTGACGAACAGGAACGCGCCGAATCCGGTGTACGCGAACATCGCGATCAGCACCGCCGAACTGAACGGCACACTGCGGAACAGCCGAAGCTCGAGGAGCGGTTCGCGGCGGCGTCGTTCGTACGCGACCAGTGCGCCGCCGGCGACCGCGGCGAGGACGAGCAGGCCAAGGACCAGCGGCGTACGCCAACCGTGCTTCGCGGACTCGATGATCGCCGACACGACGCCACCGAGTACGAGGATGACCAGCAGCTGACCGACCGGGTCGAACCGGCGGCCCCGCGCGGCGCGGGACTCCGGTACGTACATGCTGGTGAAGACGACCGCGAGGACGACGATCGGCAGGTTCACCCAGAAGATCGATCGCCAGCCGAGACCGTCGACGAGCGCGCCGCCAAGGATCGGACCGAGCACCAGCGACAACCCGGCGGTGGCGCCGAAGAGGCCGATCGCCCGCGCCCGCTCGGCGCGATCCGGGAACACCGTCACCACGATCGCCATCGCCACCGGGTTCAGCATTGTGCCGCCGACCGCCTGCACCGCGCGTGCCGCGATCAGCCAGCCGATCCCCGGCGCCAGGCTGCAGAACAGCGAGCCGAGGCCGAACACGATCAGCCCGAGCCGGAACATCCGCTTCCGCCCGAACCGGTCGGCGGTCGACCCGGCCAGCAGCAGGAAGCTCGCCAGCACCAGCGTGTACGCGTCGACTGTCCATTGCAGGCCGGCCGTCGACGCGCCCAGGTCGTCCCGGATCGCGGGCAGCGCCATGTTCACGATCGAGATGTCCATCACCGAGATCAGGATGCTGGCGCAGCAGATCGCGAGGACCAGGTACCTCCGGGTACTGGTCTGACCAGTGGCCTCAGTCGTTGTGAGGGTCATATCGACGACGTTAGGATTTAGAGCGTGCTCGAAGTCAACAATCGCGGGATCAGCATCGCCGAAGCCGCCGAACGCACCGGCGTCAGCGTCCACACGCTGCGCTACTACGAACGCGCCGGGCTCGTCGTCACCACCGTCGACCGGACCGCGGGCGGCCGCCGCCGGTACCAGCAGCTCGACCTGGACTGGATCCGGATCTGTACGCGGTTCCGGGCCACCGGGATGCCGATCCGGACGATCCGCAAGTACGCCGAGCTGGTGCGCGCCGGGCGCGGCAACGAGAAGGACCGGCTGGAGCTGCTCGAGTCACACCGGTCCGACGTGCTCACCCAGCTCGCCGAGCTGCAGGAGAGCTTGGAGCTGATCGACCACAAGATCGACGTGTACCGGGGACGGCTCGAAGCTGGAGACGCGGATCAGCTCTGGGCACCGCGGGCCTGAAGCTCCGCCAGCCGGTTGCTCAGGAAGCGCCGCTCGGTCTCGTTCGCGGTCAGCGCGATCGCCTGCTCGTACGCCTCGGCCGCTTCGTCGTGGCGGCTCATCCGGGTCAGTACGTCGGCGCGGGTGGCCGGTAGGTACGCGTAGCTGGTCAGTGCGGGTTCATTGCTCAGGGCATCCAGTTCGTCGAGTACGGCGGCCAGGTCGGCGCCCGGTACGAGGCTGTGGGCCGCTGCGCGGTTCAGCGCGACGATCGGGGTTGGCCAGCTGATCAGCATCGCGTCGTACATCCGGACGACCTGGACCCAGCTGGTCTTCTCCCACGACGGTGCAGTCATGTGCAGCCCAGCCACTGCCGCTTGTAGCGCAAATCGGCCCTGGCCGTGCTCCAGCGCCACCGTCGCTCGTGAGACGCCCTCCTCCAGCAGCTGCGAGTTCCACCGTGATCGGTCTTGATCGGCCAGCAGCACCAGCTCGCCGTCCGCACTCACTCGCGCGTCACCACGTGCCTCTGTCATCAGCAGCAGTCCGAGCAGCGCCTGTGGCTCCGGCTCGCGGGGCATCAGTCGTACCAGCATCCGGGCGAGCTGCACGGCCCGTCCGGTCAGGTCGGCGCGCGTCAGTTCCGTACCGGCTGCGACGTGCCCAGCTGTGTACGCCAGATGTACTACGGTCAGCACCGCGTCCAGTCGCGCAGCCAGCTCGTGGTCAGCCGGGATGCGGTACGGGATGCCGGCCGCTGCGATCTTCTTCTTGGCCCTGGTGATCCGTGCAGCCGCTGTCGGCTCACTGACCAACAAGACCGCAGCCACCTCCCGCGTGGTCAGCCCACAGATCAGCCGCAGCGTCAGCGCGACCTGTGAGTCCCGTGCAAGCGCCGGGTGGCAGCAGGTGAACACCAGTCGCAGCAGGTCAGTCGGCTGCTCTTCTTGTGCACCCGGCTCCTCTACCAGCAGCGGCAGCTTGCGCCGTAGCGTCGTCTCGCGCCGCAACCGGTCCAGCGCCACCCGCCGCGCCACGGTGCTCAGCCAGCCGCCCGGATTGGCCGGTATGCCGTCCGGCCACGTCCGTAGTGCCTGGACGAACGCGTCCTGGGTACAGTCCTCGGCCAGGTCGAGGTCCCGGGTCAGACGGACAACTGAAGCCAGTACCGTCGACCAGCTCTCCCGGTGCGCCTGTTCGACTACTCGTGCGACCTCCACGGCCGCAGCCGGGTGCTCCGGCGGACAGGAGTCCGCGGAAGCACCCGGCTGGTCGTCGGACATGTCAGGCCGGCGGGGCATCCGTGGACATCACCGGACGTACCTCGACGTTGGCCGACGGGCACAGCTTGGCCAGCGCCAGCGCCTGGTCCAGGTCACGGGCGTCGATGACGTAGTACCCGCCCAGCGCCTCCTTGGTCTCGATGAACGGACCGTCGGTGACCATCGGTTCGGACCCCTCGCGCTGCCGGACCGTACTGGCCGTGGTGGTCCGCTCCAGCGCCTCGCCACCGAGAATGCGCGCGCCGGCCTTCTCCACCGCCGCCGAGAACTCCCCGTGCAACTTCATTGCCGCCTCGAACGACTCCGGTGTCAGGTTGTCGTACCAGTCTTCGGTGTCGTACAGCAGGAACAGGTACTGCGCCATGTCAACGCTCCCTCGCTTGGGTACTTCTCTGAACATCTTCCTGACGAACACCGCCACACGGAATCGACAACACCGACAAGCAATCTTTATTACTGTTGAGTACATGGCCGGAGCGGAGCATTTGGACGTACTGATCGTCGGTGCGGGCCTGTCCGGCATCGGTGCGGCGTACCGGTTGCAGACACGGTGTCCGGACCGTACCTACGCCATCCTGGAGTCGCGGGACGCGCTCGGCGGCACGTGGGACCTGTTCCGGTACCCGGGCGTGCGCTCCGACTCGGACATGTTCACGCTCGGCTTCCCGTTCCACCCGTGGAAGGCGGCGAAGGCGATCGCGGACGGGCCGGCGATCCTCTCGTACCTGCAGGAGACAGCGTCGCTGTACGGCATCGACAAGCACATCCGGTACGGGCAGCGGGTCGCCAGTGCGTCATGGTCCTCGGCGGATGCGGTGTGGACTGTTGAGACGGCCGGCGCCTCGTACACCTGTTCGTTCTTGTACGTCTGCAGCGGGTACTACGACTACGACTCGGGGTACGTGGTCGACTTCCCGGGGCAGAGCGAGTTCACCGGGCGGATCGTGCATCCGCAGCACTGGCCGGACGATCTTGACTACACGGGGCAGCGGGTGGTTGTTGTCGGCAGTGGCGCGACTGCCGTGACGCTGGTACCTGCCATGGCTGGTGCGGCAGCTCATGTGACGATGCTGCAGCGGTCGCCCAGCTACGTGGCGTCTCGCCCGGCGCGTGACGCGCTGTCGGACCGGTTGCGTGCCGTACTGCCGGAGCGGCTTGCGCATCGGGTGATCCGCGGGAAGAACGTGGTTGCGAGTACTGCGATCTACAGCGCGTTCCGACGGTGGCCCGCGCATGCGGCGTGGTTGCTGAACAGCACTGTGGCGAAGCAGCTCCCGGAGTCGATCCCGGTCGATCCGCACTTCACTCCGCGGTACAAGCCGTGGGACCAGCGGCTCTGCCTCGTACCGGACGCCGACTTGTTCAAGGCACTGCACGACGGGTCGGCGTCCGTGGTCACCGATGAGATCGACCGCTTCACCCCGACCGGAGTGCGGCTACGATCCGGTCGCGAGCTGGACGCCGACC
This sequence comes from Kribbella hippodromi, assembly GCF_039531045.1. Taxonomy (NCBI): domain Bacteria; kingdom Bacillati; phylum Actinomycetota; class Actinomycetes; order Propionibacteriales; family Kribbellaceae; genus Kribbella; species Kribbella hippodromi. The sequence continues at coordinate 40,113 of NZ_BAAAPH010000009.1, forward strand.
TGATCGTCACCGCGACCGGTTTGCGAATGGTTGCGCTCGGCAACATTGCGCTGACGGTCGACGGGCGCTCCGTCCAGCCGCACGAGACGTTTGTGTACAAGGGCATGATGCTCAGCGGCGTACCGAATCTGGCTTGGTGCATCGGCTACACCAACAATTCCTGGACCCTGCGCTCCGACCTCACGTCGCAGTACGTGACCCGTATCCTCAACCACCTGGCCACCACCGGTACGCGGATCTGCACCCCGGAGATCGACCCCGCCGAATACAACGCGCCGCCCCGCCCGGTGGTGGACCTCACTTCCGGGTACATCCGCCGGGCCGCCGCCATCCTCCCCCGCCAAGGCACCCAAGGCCCCTGGCGCCTCCGCCAAAACTACCCCCGGGACCTCGTCAGCCTCCGCTTCCGCCCGGTCGACGACGGCGCCCTCCACTTCAGCTAGCACCTGTGGATAACTCGACTCAGCTGAACCGGAACTCGATAGGCTTGAAGCGGAAAGGGCAGGGGCGAGGCATGCGACCTGATCAGCTCGGGATCCGCGCCGGCGGCTGCGGACCGACGTACAGTGCGGAGGGGCGGATGAGTTTGGGGTCGGTGGATTGTTCGAGGATGTTGGCGGACCAGCCGATGATGCGGCTGACGGCGAAGGTGGGGGTGAACATCGGGCGCGGGATGCCGCAGAGTTCCATCACCACGCCGGCGTAGAACTCGACATTCGCGTACAGGTTGCGGCCGGGTTTGAGTTCGGCGAGGACGTCGACGATGCGCTGCTCGACCGTCGTCGCGAAGTCGACCAGGTCGCCGCCGATGCCGCGGGCGAGGTCGCGGAGCAGCAGCGAACGCGGGTCCTCGGTCCGGTACACCGCGTGGCCGAAACCCATGATCCGGTCGCCGGCTGACACCTTCGCGCGGACCCAGGCGTCGATCCGGTCCGGCGTACCGATCTCGTCCAGGCTGGCGAGTGCACGGTCGGGCGCGCCGCCGTGCAACGGGCCCGAGAACGCGCCGATCGCGCCCGCGACCGCCGAGACGACATCGGCGCCGGTGGAGGCGATCACCCGCGCGGCGAACGTCGATGCGTTGAAGCCGTGGTCGACGGTCGAGACCAGGTAGTGCTCGATCGCGGTCGCGTGTACGGCGCTGGGCTCGGCGCCCGTGATCAGGTACAGCCAGTTCGCGGCGGCGGAGAGGTCGGCGCGCGGTTCCAGCGGTTCTTGGCCTTCACGGAGCCGGTAGAGGGCTGCCAGGATCGTCGGGGTCGCCGCGCAGACGAGCATGGCGTCGGCCTTGCGGCGGGCCGGGTCGGCGTCCCACAGCGGCGGGAGGCCGCGGACGGCGGCCAGCAAGGACAGCGCGGTACGCAGACCGGCGAGCGGGTTGAAAGCCGCGCCGGCGGTGGCGATCGCGGGCAGGACCGCGCGGACCTCGTCCGGGAGCACCCGCAGCGGCGCGAGTTCGGCGATGAAGCGGTCCCGCTCGGCCGTGGTTGGCAGGTGGCCCTCGAACATCAGGTACCAGACGTCTTCGAGCGTCTTCGACTTGGCGAGGTCGATCGCCGAGTACTGGCGGTAGTGGTAGAACCCCTCGTCGCCGCGGACGTCACCGAGGGTCGTCTCGGTGACGACGACATTGCGGAGGCCGGGCGGAACGTTGATCGTGGTTGACATAGCTTCAGAGTTGACAGGCAATCAACTATTGTCAATATTGATCCAGTCAATATGAACGGCGCGGGGAGCGTGGGATGGCCGGCGAAGGTGACGAGAATTACCTGACCACCGCGGAGGTGGCGCGACGGTTGCAGGTGAAGCCGGCCACTGTGTACGCGTATGTCAGCCGCGGGATGCTGACCAGCGTGCGCGCTCGTGGGCGGCGCGGGAGCCTGTTCGCCGCGGCCGAGGTGGAACGGCTGGCTGGTCGCTCGGTTGAGCACTCCGGGGTCGTGGAACGCATCGAGTCCCAACTCACGCTGCTGGAAGACGACGAGCTCTACTACCGAGGCCACCCCGTCCGCACCCTCGCCACCACCAGCACAGTCGAACAGGTCGCCCACCTCCTGTGGTCCACCGAGCCCGTACGCGAGTTCGGGGTGGATCGGGGGCGTGTGCAGTTGGCTCGGGTTGGGATGGGGGTCGTGGGTGAGGGGCGGTTGACTGATTTGTTGCGGGTGGGGGTGGCCGTGTTGGGCGCGGCTGATCCGTTGCGGTTCGACTTGTCGACGGGGTCGGTGACCGGGGCTGCTGGGCAGTTGATCGGGAACTTGATCGCGGCACTGCCTGGGCCGATTGCCATCAACACCACGTTGGGCGGGCGGCTCTGGCCGAAGCTGTCCAACAACCAGTCATCCCAGCCGGGCCCCACAGACGCCGAGGTGCTCGATGCGGCGTTGATTTTGCTCGCCGACCATGGGCTGGCGGTTTCGACGATTGCCGCGCGGGTGGCGGCAAGCGCCCGCGCCAACTTGTACGCGGTGATCTCCGCAGGCCTCGGCGCACTGGACGGTCAGTACCACGGCGCGGCGCCGACGCTCGCGTACGAGTTTCTCGACCGAGCCAAGCAGGACCCACTCAAAGCACTCTCGGATCAACTCCGCTCCGGCGAACCCATCCCAGGCTTCGGCCACAAGATCTACCAGCAGCGCGACCCACGCGCCGAAGTACTGCTCGGAATGCTCGGCGATCACCCGATCATGGAAACGGTCACCGCGATCGCGGACCGGACCACGACTTTCCCGAACAGCGATCTCGCCATCGCCGCGATCATGCACGCGTACGACTTCCGGCCCGACGCGGGCGACGCCCTGTTCGCGCTGGCACGGATGATCGGCTGGACCGCGCACGCCCTCGAGGAGTACGCGGCCCCGGCCCTTCGCTTCCGTGCGCTCGGCGTCTACACCGGCCCTACTTCACTCCAAGCTTGATCAGCGTCGCCGCGCCCGGCGCCAGCGAGACGCGCACGGGCCCGACACGCTGCGGTGCGTACGTCTGCCGCGCCGCCTGGAACACCCCGACCGAACCCACCTTCTGCTGATCGACCGCGAGAACCGCCTTCGCCGGCGCACTGTGCGACCGATTGGCGATCAACACCCACCGGTCCCCCGACGCCGCATCACGAGTGCGGAACGTACCGACCACGACCGGACTCCCGGAGATCCCCTGCACCAGCTCGGTCGGCGTGAAACCGACCGCACCATTGGGCAGCGGGGTTTCGTTCGCGTGCACCACGCTCTCCGACACCAGCGGTTTCAGCTCGCGACCGACCGGGTGCAGCCAGCCGTTGTTGATCTGCTGGGCGGCGTAGTACCGCGAAGTGCGCCGCCCGTCGACCGTGATCAGCGCCGGGCCGAAGCCTTCGCCGCGGGCCGCTTCGGGCGTCCAGTACGTGAAGTACTGGATGCCCTTCGCGCCGTACGCGAGGCTGAGGTTGATCTGCCAGAGCAACTCGGCCTCGGTCGGTTCGCGATGGTTGTTGTAGGCAAGCGTCTGGATGAACACCCAAGCCGGTATGTCACCGCGGAGGGCGGCGTCGCGGACGATCGCCCAGTTGTGGAAGTAGTTCGCGTCCTCGCGCCCCTCGGAGAGCAAGGGGTAGCGGTCGAAGGAGATCAGCGACGGCTTCACGAGGTCGACGAAGTTGCGGTAGTACGCCGGGTCGTCGGACGGGAGCAGGTTGACGTACGGGAGGAGCTGAGGTGCCAGTTCGCGAGAGATCGCCAGGGCCTTCGCGAGGGTGGTGAACCAGCCGGCGCCCGGTTCGTCGTAGAAGTTGAATCCGGCCAGGGAGGAGTACGGGCCGTAGGCGTCGCGGGCGCGCGTGTACAGGGCGCGGGCTTCGGCCGGGGTGATGCTGAGGAAGTCGGTGGGGGTATCGGAGATCGAGAACCAGCGGGACATGTTGCGGATCTGGATGTCGTCGGAGATCAGCAGTTTCAGGCCGGCGTCGCGGGCGAGGCCGAGCTGGTACTTGAAGATGTTGCCGTCGCCGGCGTAGTTCCCGGAGATGACGAAGTCGAACCCGGCACTCTTGATCTCGGCGAACCGCTCTTTCGTACTCGCATACGGATGCGGCGGCCAAAACAACCCCACCGGAAACTCAGGCCCACCAGTCAAAGGCAGTTGATCCGGAGAGGGCGCCGCAGCAGGTACTACGGATGAGGCAGACGCACTAGTTGCCGTGGTGAGAGCACTGGTACCTGTCAGTGCGGTGGCACCAGCTCCAATCAACAGACTCCGTCGGCTCGGGCGGCTGGAGTTGGGCTGGGCGAGGGATTGGTGTGGGGAGTCCATCGGTTGCTCCTTCGGGTGGGCGGGCGAATGGAGGCTGGGTGAGAGTCAGCGGGTTCGGTGGTGGGCTACGGCGTCGGCGGTGGCGTCGAAGGATTGTTCGGCGAGGGTGTAGTCGCGTTGGGCGACTCCCAGGTACAGGGCATCGAGGACGATCAGTTGGGCGTGCCGGCCGGACAGTCCGCCGGTACGGAACGTGATGTCCCGCGCCGCGGTCACCAGTACGACGTCAGCGATCTCCGCCAGCGACGAGCGTGGATAGTTGGTGACGGCAACAGTCGTCGCGCCCTGCCGCCCGGCCCGGGTCAGCGGCTCGACCACCTCGACGGTCTCACCACTGTGCGAGATCCCCACCGCGACATCCCCGGCACCGAGCAGCACCGAGCTGGCCAGCGCGGTGTGTACGTCGCTCCATGCACTGGCTCCACGCCCGATCCGGTGCAGCCGCAACCGCAGATCGTCCGCGACAGACGCCGAGCCCGCGACCGCGTACAGGTCGATCCGCCGCGCGTCCGAGATCGCCCGCACCGCATGGCTCAGCGCACGGACGTCGAGCGCCGCGACCGTATCCTCCAACGCGAGCGAATCGGCCCGCAGCAACGTCTGCAGGATGTCGTCCAGCGAATCGTCCGGCTGAACCGAGGCGCCACTCCCCCGCGCCCACCCCGGACTGTGCCGCCCGCTCTCGGCCGCCAGCGTCAGCCGCAGCTCGGCGTACCCGGACAACCCGAGCGCCACACAGAACCGGGTGACGCTGGGCAGCGACGTGCCGCACCGGACCGCCAGCTGACCGATCGTCGACCCCGCGACCCCCGCCGGGTCGCGCAGGACCTCGGCGGCGATCCGGGTCTGTGCCGGGCTCAGCACCGGCAGCAGACCGTGGATCCGCGCCTCCAGACTCGGCGGCGGGGTCTCGGCAGCAGCACTCATGTGAGAAATTCTCAGAGCGCAGCACCATCAATTACAACAATTCACAGTGACCGGATCCGGTCACGCCCTTCACACCAGCACAGAGCAGCTCAGAACAGGGCCGCCATCAACCGCCGGCGGGCCTTGATCACCCGGTCGTCATCCGCGCCGACGACCTCGAAGAGCTCCAGCAGATGCAGCCGTACCGCATTCCGCTCGTCCCCAGCCGTGGTCTGCACCGTGCTGATCAGCCGCGCGAACGCGTCGTCGACGTGCCCGCCCATCAGATCAACATCGGCGACCAGCAGCTGCGCCTCGACGTCGGCCGGGTTGTCCGCCGCCCGCGTCCGGATGTCCGCCGGCACGTCCTGCGTACGCTTCACCAGCTGCACCCGTGCCAGCCCGGACTTCGCCTCGGCATCGTTCGGCGTTTCCTTGAGCAGTTCCTCGTACGCCGCGATCGCGCCGTCCAGATCGCCCGCGCCGACGGCGTTCTCCGCCTTCTCGTACCGCGGGTTCGGCGCGTCCTCTTCGACGTCCTCCTCGGGCGCCGGCGCACCGACAGGCTCCGCCCGCCCGGTGATGCCGTTCGCGACCGCGACGGTCAGCAGCTGGTCCAGGTACTGCTTGGCCTCCGGCTCGCCGACTGCGCCCTGGAACAGCGGGACCACCTGACCACGCAGCACCGCGATCACCAGCGGTACGGTCTGCACGCCGACGGCCTGCGCCAGCTGCGGGTTCGCGTCGATGTCGATCCGGGCCAGCAAGAACTTCCCGGCGTACTCGGTGGACAGCTTGGCCAGCACCGGCCCGAGCGCGACCGACGCCTGCGAACGCGGCGACCAGAACTCGACCACCACCGGCACCTGCAGCGAACGCTCGATCACGTCGCTCTGGAAGGTCGGCTCCGACACGTTCAGCACGTACGCACCGGCGGCCGCGGGGTCACCGGGCGCGGCAGCACCAGGCGCGCCCGCGCCGGCAGGTGCACCGGCGGGCTTGCGCAGGGACGACAAGTCGATCGCCCCGGGACGGGAGAAGTTGGACTGGCTCACCACTGTCCTCGCATTCCGTACGCGCTACGAACGTTCACGGGTCTATCTTCTACGACGCCGCCGGAGCCTGCTGCGGCCGGGTCGTCATCAGCAGCCGGGCCAGGCCGCTTCGGGTGCCGGCGACCGCCAGCCGGTCCCCTGCGCGGAGCGGCCGCTCGTACGCCGGGGTCCAGTCCCACGTGCCGCCCACGTCCTGCCGGGCGAGCACTCGCAGGCCGCCGGCCTCGTCCAGTTCGCCGAGCCGGCGGCCGACCGCGACCGAGCCGTCCTCGACGGTCACCTCGGTCAGCAGCAGCACCCGCCGACCGGCCGGTACGGTCACCTGACTGCGCCGGTTCGCGACCGCGGCGGCGATGGCCGGCGCGACCAGCATCGACACCGACCGGCTGTGCCCGAGCCCGAGCCGCCGCTCGACCCGCTGGGCCAGGTCGTGGTCGAACATCCGCATCGTGATCCGGGCCTCCGGATTCAGGTCCCCGGCCACCATCGCCGACTCCAGGTTGGTGATGTCGCCGTCGGTGATCGCGAGCACCGACTGACACCGCTGGACGCCGGCCGAGCGCAGCGTCTCCTCGTTGCTGCTGTCCCCGATCACGACCGGGATCTTCAGCCGGTGCGCGACCTGTACGCCCGGCGCGTCCTCGTCCTGGTCGACCCCGACCACCGCGACACCACGCTCGGTCAGGATCTCCAGGACCCGCGCACCGACCGTACCGAGACCGCAGACGACGACGTGATTGCGCGGCCGCCCGCGAACGCCGCCGATGATCCGGGACAGCCGGGCACCGATCAGCGAGTCGACCACGACCGCGGTCAGCAGCGCCATCAGCACGATCCCGGTCAGCTGGACCAGCACCGCGCTGACCTTCACCCACGGCGCGGCGTCGTTGAACTTGTCGTCGTCGATCCCCGCCGACGTCACCACACCGGCCGCCAGGTACAGCGCGCGCCACCACTCGATGTTCCCGAAGAAGTGCACCACGCCCGTACCGGCCGCGACCAGGAACGCCATCACAGCGGCGATCTTGCGTACGCGGCTGTCGAAGATGTCCCGCATCGCCATCAGCCACCCGGCGGGCCGGACGTCCCGCGCCCGCCACAGCGTGCGTACGCCGGTCCCGAGCACGATGTCGCCCTCGGGGTCGGCGCTTGTCACCGGCAACAACTCGGGTGTCGCCGACGAGGTGGTGTCCGCGAGCACGGTCAGATGCGGCTCACGGATCAGGTCGGCCTGCCCGACGACCAACCGCCGGCCACCGAGATCGAGCCAGGTCAGCTCGTCGTCCTCCAGCGCGTCCGACACGAACGCCGGCGCGGCCAGCCAGGGACCGTTGATCACCACGCAGTCGCCGAGCAGGCTGTTCAGCTGCTTGCCCAGCCGCGGGTTCACCATTTGCACGATGATCCGCAGGTCCGGGTCCATGTCGCGGGCGGTCAGCGCGGTGTGCACGTTGTGCACGTCGTCGTTGTCCAGCAGTACCAGCGCCCGGGCGGTCGACGGCTTCCCGTCGTCGTCCGCGTCCACGCCCGCGCGCCGCAGCAACGACTCGCTGATCACCCGCGCACCCATCACGGTCGCGCCCAGCTCGCCGATCCGGTCGTAGTGCCGGGAGGCGGGGTTCACGATCGCGGTCACCCGCTCGCCGGAGCTCACCAGCTCGGTGACCACCCGCAGCATCGTCCGGTCCGAACCACAGACCACCACGCGACGCCCGGCCTCCGGGCCTGCTACCGCCGGTACGAGTTCCTCAGAAGCGGGCGGGCTCCCGGTACTCGCCCCACTGTTCCCGAAGAACGTGACAGATTTCCCCCATCGTGGCCTCCGCACGCACTGCCTCCAGCATGGGCTCGATCAGGTTGCCAGTGCCGCTGGCCGCCTCCACCAGAGCCGACAGCGTACGCCGGACCAGGTCCTCGTCGCGGTGCGCCTTGCGTTCCGCGAGCACCCGGCACTGCTCGACCTCGACCTCGTGCGAGACCCGGAGGATCTCCAGCTCGCCGGACACCGTGTCGGTGAGGGTGTTCACCCCGACGATCTTCTTCTCGCCCTTCTCCAGTTTCTGCTGGTACTCGAACGCGGCGTCGGCGATCTCCGCCATGAACCAGCCGTCCTCGATACCGCGCAGAATCCCGCCGGTGATCGACTCGTCCGGGCTCATTTCCTTGATCCGCGCGAAGATCTGCTCGGCTTCCGCCTCGAGCTCGTCGGTCAGCGCCTCCAGGTACCAGGAGCCGCCGAGCGGGTCGGCGACGTTGGTGACGCCGATCTCCTCCATCAGCACCGACTGGGTCCGGAGCGCGATCTCGGCCGACTCCTCACTCGGCAGCGCGAGCGTCTCGTCGAGCGCGTTCGTGTGCAGCGAGTTCGTCCCGCCGAGGATCGCGGCCAGCGCCTCGACCGCGGTGCGTACGACGTTGTTGTACGGCTGTTGCGCGGTCAGTGAAACCCCGGCGGTCTGGGTGTGGAACCGCAGCCACTGCGCCTTCTCGGTCTTCGCCCCGTACACATCGCGCAACCAGCGGGCCCAGATCCGGCGCGCGGCGCGGAACTTGGCGATCTCCTCGAAGAAGTCCAGGTGGCTGTCGAAGAAGAACGACAGCCCGGGCGCGAACACGTCGACGTCCAGGCCGCGGGACAGTCCGAGCTCCACGTACCCGAATCCGTCGGCGAGTGTGTACGCGAGCTCCTGCGCCGCCGTCGATCCGGCCTCACGGATGTGGTACCCGGACACGCTGAGCGGCTTGTAGGCGGGGATCTTCGCCGCGCAGTACTCCATCAGGTCGCCGATCAGGCGCAGGTGCGGCTCCGGCGGGAACAGCCACTCCTTCTGGGCGATGTACTCCTTGAAGATGTCGGTCTGCAGCGTCCCGTTGAGCTTGGAGATGTCCGCGCCCTGCCGCTCGGCCGCGACCAGGTACATGCAGAACGCCGGCACCGCGGGACCGGAGATCGTCATCGAGGTGGTGACGTCCTGGAGCGGGATGTCCTTGAACAGCCGGTCCATGTCGACGGCCGAGTCGATCGCGACACCGCAGTGCCCGACCTCGCCGAGCGACTTCGGTTCGTCGGAGTCGCGGCCCATCAGCGTCGGCATGTCGAAGGCGACCGACAGGCCGCCGCCACCGCCGTTCAGGATCATCTTGTACCGCTCGTTGGTCTGCTCGGCGTTGCCGAAGCCGGCGAACTGCCGGATCGTCCAGGACCGGCCGCGGTACCCGGTCGCGTACAGCCCGCGGGTGAACGGGAACTCGCCCGGCCAGCCGATCCGCTCCATCCGCGGGTCGTCCACCCCGTCCGGCGGCCCGTACACCGGGGCGACCTCGGTGCCGGACAGCGTGCTGAAGTCCGCCTCCCGCTTCCGGGCCGCGTCGTAGCGCTGCTGCCACCGGCTCCGGCCGGCCGCGATCTGCTCGGCATCCATCAGTCAGACCTCCTCGGGACTGCTCCCAAAGTACTAGGACGTCCAACTAAATTCCAAGTCACCCAGCGAGCCGGACCTCCCGGCGCCGCGACTGCTCGCGTGGGTCGGGGACGGGAGCGGCGGCGAGCAGGCGGATCGTGTACGGGTCCTGCGGGCTGCGCAACACCGACTCGCGGTCGCCGTGCTCGACCAGCTTGCCGCCGCTGAGCACCGCGACCCGGTCGCACACCTGATCGACCACGGCGAGGTCATGGCTGATGAACAAACAGGCGAAGTGCAGGCGATCCTGCAGTGCGCGGAGCAGTTCGAGTACGGTCGCCTGCACCGAAACGTCCAGCGCCGAAGTCGGCTCGTCCGCGATCAGCAGCCCGGGATCGAGCGAGATCGCCCGCGCGATCGACACCCGCTGACGCTGACCGCCGGACAGCTCGTGCGGGTACCGGCCGGCCCACGCCCGCGGAAGCTCGACGCTCTCCAGCAGTTCCTCGACCCGCCGGCGCAACTCGGCACCGCGTACGCCCCGATGCACCGCGAGTGGTTCACCGACGGACTGGCCGATCGTGGATCGCGGGTTCAGCGAACCGGCCGGGTTCTGGAACACGACGCCGATCCGCGACCGGGTCTGCCGGAGCACCGACGACGACGCGCTGGTGAGCGCCTGCCCCGCGACGTGTACCTGGCCGGACGTGATCGGTGCCAGACCGAGTACGGCCTTGCCGATCGTGGACTTGCCGGAACCGGATTCACCGACCAAGCCGGTGATTTCGCCGGCCCGCAGGACGAGGCTCACGTTGTCGACCGCACGCACCGTCCGGCCCCGGCGGCCGCGGTACTCGACGACGAGCTCGTCGATCCGCAACGCCGCGTCGTCCGGACCGGCCGGGATCTCCGCGGACTCCCGCAGACCGCCGCGCGGCACCGCATTCAGCAGCGCCTTAGTGTACTCCTGCGTGGGATGGTCGAACAGCTCATGGACTTCGGCTGTCTCGACCACTGAGCCCTTGCGCATCACGACGACGCGGTCGGCCACGTCCGCGACCACGCCCATGTCGTGGGTGATGATCATGATCGCGCCGGAGATCCGGGTGCGGATCGCGAGCAGTACGTCGAGGACTTCCTGCTGGACTGTTACGTCGAGCGCGGTCGTCGGCTCGTCGGCGATCAGGAGCTCTGGGTCGCAGGCGAGTGCGATCGCGATCATGACGCGCTGGCATTGGCCGCCGGAGAGTTGGTGGGGGTAGTACTTCAGGCGGCCTTCGGGGAGCTCGACCATGCGGAGGAGTTCGACTGCGCGTTCGCGGGCCGCGCCACGGGAGAGTTCCGGGCGGTGCGTGCGGATCATCTCGACCAGTTGGGCGCCGATGGTGAAGACCGGGTCGAGGGCGCCGGACGGGTCCTGGAAGATCATCGCGATCCGGCGGCCGCGGAGGGCGGTGAGCTCGGCGCGGGACATGGACAGTACGTCCGTACCGCCGAAGATGATGCGGCCGCCGGGGCGGGCGTTGTCGGGTAGGAGGCCGAGCGCGGCCAGGGCGGTGACGCTTTTGCCGGAGCCGGATTCGCCGACGACCGCGAGCACTTCGCCGGCGCGGACGGCGAAGCTGACCTTGTCCACCGCGCGCTGGGTGCTGCCGCCGACCGAGAAGTCGATGGTCAGCTCTTCGAACCGCAGAACCTCATCGCTCACTCGCCGTCCTCCTTGTCGAGCTTGTCGCGGTACTCCTGCCAGTCGGCCAGCATCTTCCGGTGGTAGGACGCCAGCCACTCGAAGTAGTTACGCGCATTCCGGAGCCGCTTCGCCGGACCTGGCATGCCTTCCGGAAGCTCCGCGAGCATCTGCTCGAAGATCTGCTGCTGTTTGTTGAGCGAACGCCGCTCACCGGCCAGGAAACTGCCCCAGACATCGTCGTCGACCTTGAAGTAGTGATTGCGGTCGCCGGGTACGGCGTGGCGCGCGATGAAGCCGAGGTCGATCAGTCGCCTTGTCGTGCTGGAGATCGACCCGGCACTCGCGGACAGTGCCCGGGCCAGCTCAGCCGACGACACGTACGGCCGGTTGCACACCATCAGATAGCCGAGCACCCGGCCTTCCATCCGGGCCGAGCCGGCCAGCTCACGGATCAAGGCGAACTGCTCGACGAACTCGACCCGCCGCGGGTCGTCCTCCCAGGCGTCGTCGTCGATCGGGTTGTCGTCCGCCATCAGAGCCTCCCCTGGGCCGCACTCGCGATCTGTTGGGTGCGGCGGGATCGGAAGGTTTCTACTGGCCAGCGGGAGCTGCCGCCGTAGCGGACTTGGGTTGGCCGGCCGTTGGTGTCCCAGGTGTACTGCACCTTTTCGCCGATTGATCCGTAGCCGGCGGCGGGGACGATCGCGAGGGTGTTCTCGTCGATGACCTGCAGTTCCTCGTAGCTGTCGGTCGGGTCCGGCGCGCCCGGGAAGTACGCGACCAGCCGCCCGCCGAGCAGCGAAATGCTCAGTACGCCCATCAGGTTCGCGAAGTTGCCGCAGAACCGCTGTGCGTCGATGTCGCTCGGCACCTGCGTGTCCGCCGGAGCGTCCGCGGCCAGGTTCAGGAGCTTCACCACGCCGGTCGCCAGCGACTCGGCCGGCCCGCCGACGCAGTTGGTCAGTACGGACACCACCAACTGATCCACCGGGTCGATGAACGTCCGCGTGATGTGCCCCGGGTACCCACCGCTGTGGCCGACCAGCCGCCGGTCGCCGACCTTCGAGATGATCATGCCCAGCCCGTACCGGCCGGCCTCACGCCCGTGCGTGGTGATCACGCTTTCGTCGCGCTGCATCAACCGCTTGCTGGCGTCGCTCACCAGCTGATCGTCCCCGAAGAAGTGCGCGGCGCCGTAGACGGTCAGCTCTTCGGCGGTCGAGTAGAAGCCGGTCGCGGCCGCCATCGCGCGGGTGTCGACGTGCGGGATCAGCTCGCGGACGTCGCTCCCGTCGAGCAGTCCGGTGTGACCGCCCGCGTACTCATCGGCTCGCCGTACATCCAGCTCCGCACCGGTCTTCTTCAGCCCCAGCCGGTCCACGATGTGCGTTCCCACGTACTCGCCGTACGACGATCCGCTCGCTGACTCGATCACCAGGCCGAGCAGCGAGTACCCGATGTTCGTGTACTTGAAGTACTCGTTGCGCTCGAACACCTGACCGTTCGACCGGCACAACTCGATCAACGCGTCCCGGTCCGGGAACGGGTCCATCAACTGCCAGTAGTCCTTGTCCACGCCGTCCCGGATCACGCCACCCTGGTGACCGAGCAGCTCCCGCACGGTGATCGGCCCCAGCGCGGTCCCAGCCAGCTCAGTCACGTACTGCTCGACCGGATCGTCCAGCCGCACCTTGCCCTGCTCGACCAGCTGCATGATCGCCGTCGCGGTGAACGTCTTGCTGTGCGAGGCGATCCGGAACAGGTGATCAGTACGCAGCGGTGTGCCGGCCACCTCGTCGCTGTACCCGAGCGCGGCCGACCAGACCAGCTCGTCGCCCACCCGGATCGCGACCTGCACCCCTGGCGTCCGCAGATAGCGGCGCTGGTACTCCAGCCAGCGCTCGATCGCCGGAACGGCTTCCAGGGCGGTGCTGACATCGAACCCGGCCGGGGCGGCGGGGCGGGTAGCGGGAGACATGACGGCATCCGATCTGTTGTGGCTGACATGGGTGGTCATTCAGGAGCGTCCCTTCGGGTTCACCGCGTCGCGGAGTACGTCGCCGAGGGTGATCAGGCTCAGTACGGTCGCGGCGAGGAAAGCACCGGGGTAGATCAGCGTGTGCGGCGCCTGCTGGAAGCGTGACTGCGCGGTGGCGAGCTGCAGGCCCCAGGAGATCGACGGCGCCCGCAGGCCGAGGCCGAGGAAGGTCAGCGTCGACTCGGCCACGATCACGCCGCCGACCGTCAACGTGGCAACGGCGAGGACAGGACCGATCGAGTTCGGCAGGACGTAGTGCGTGAGGATGCGGGTGGTCGGGAAGCCCATCGCCTTCGCGGCCTGCACGTACTCCGCGTCGCGGGTCGAGCGGACCGTCGTACGCACCATCCGGGCCAGCGCCGGCCAGGAGAACACCGCCAGTACGAGGGAAACCGACAGCACCGAACGTTCGCCGAGACTGTTCAGTACGACGATCGCGCCGAGCAGGAACGGGAATCCGAGAAACACATCGGTCAACCGGGCCAGTACGGAGTCCGCCCAGCCGCCGACGTACCCGGCGATGGTGCCGACCAGGACCGCGATGACGAGCGCGATCAACGTACAGACGAGGCCGACGGACAACGAGGCGCGGGCGCCGTGGACAACACTCGAGTACACGTCGCAGCCCTGCAGATCCTGGCCGAACGGATGACCCGACGAGGACGACCGCGCGCTGGCGGAGATGTCGCAGGCGCGTGGATCGACGCTGGTGAACAGCTGTGGAAAGACGGCCATCACGACCAGGACGGCGAGCACGCCGAGCGGCAGCCAGAACAGTACGCGCCGGCGCACGGTGGCCCAGACGCCGCGGCGCGCGAGTACGTCGTCCTCGACGGTTTGCGCGAGCACCTGGTCAGTCATGGCGAATCCTCGGGTCGAGGAGGGAGTTGAGCAGGTCGACGACCACACTCGTCAGCAGGAAGATCAGGATCAGCGCGGTCGCGATGCCGACCACGGTCGGTCCTTCGTGCACCCGGATCGACTCGAACAGCAGCTGGCCGACGCCGGGCAGGTTGAAGATCCCTTCCGTCACCACCGCGCCGCCGAGCAGCGCGCCCAGGTCGATCGCGAGGTAGGTCAGCACCGGGATCGAGGAGTTCCGCAGGACGTGTACGCCGATCACCTGCCGCCGGGACAGGCCCTTGGCCCAGAGCGCGCGGACGAAGTCGGAGCTCATCGTGTCGACCACGCTCCCCCGGGTCAGCCGGGCCACCGCGGCCAGGCCGTAGATCGCCAGAACCGTTGCCGGCAGCAAGTAAGACGTCGGCCAGCCGTCGCTGACACCCGCGATCGGCAGGATCGACAGCTTCACGCCGAACACCAGCTGGGCGGTCACCGCCATCACGAAGATCGGCACCGACGCGATCAGGATGGTCAGGATCAGCACGCCTCGGTCGATCCAGGTGTTCTTCCGCAGCCCGGCGACCAGGCCGAGCCCGACACCGATCACGACCTGGATCACCCAGGCCGTCAGCGCCAGCCGGATCGTCACCGGCCAGCGGCTCGCCAGCCGCTCGGCCACCGACCGGCCGCGGAAGTCGACGCCGAGGTCGCCGGTGACCAGATGGCCGAGATAGCGCAGGTACTGCGACCAGAGCGGATCGTTCAGGTGGTACAGGTCCCGGATCCGTTCGACCACGGCCGGGGACAGCGGCTGATCACCGCCGAGACTGGAGATCGGGTCGCCGGGCAGCGCGAACACCGCCGCGTAGATGGCGAACGTGACCCCGAAGAACACCAGGACGAGCTCGATCAGCCGCCGGAGGGTGAAGCGCAGCATCAGTCCGCCCTTCTCCGGACAGCATCCAGCAGCGCGAGCGCCGCGGCGTACTGCACTCCGACCAGGTCCTTGATCGGGATCGTACGCAACTGGGCGTCCAGCGTGGCGGCCTCGTTCTGCCACTCGCGGTACAGCGCGCGCATCTGCTGGGCCGGCGGATGCAGCGCGGCCGAGGCGCTGCCGCGGGCGATTTCACCCTCGATGGCGCGCAGCAGCATGCCACCGAACCGCAGCCGGTACATGCGGTTCGTGTCGGGCAGGCCGAACGCCTCCGCGACGGTGGCCCGGCGGCTCGGGTCGACATCCTCCGCTCGCCGCCGGTCCCGCTCCGGGCGGCGGAGCAGGTACGGCAGGAAGGCGGCGATGCCGCGGACCAGCTGAGAGTCGTCCGAAAGGTACGGCCGGGCTTGCTCGAAGATCTCGTTCATTGCCTGGAGATTGGCCTCGAGCTCATCGGCCGCGTCGGCCAGCAACTGCCGGTACGAGGCGTCCGTCTCAGATTGATCGTCCGCCGACGGATGCGTCCAGTACGGCAGCTCGGCGACCAGGCTGATCGTGCCGTGCCGTCCCGCGTACGCAGCTGATGAGTCACCCGAGTGGTTCGGGGTCGGCAGGCCGAGGCGCTCGGCGTAGTCGTACGTCGCCTGGGCCGAGATCATTTCGAAGACGGCTGGGCCGAGCTCGCGTACGGCCGGGGTCTCCGCCTCGCCTAGGTCGAGTGGTAGGTCGAAGGATGCGGCGATTGCATGCAGTTCCTCGACGAAGCCGTCGAGTTCGGCGGTGACGTAGTAGTACACGCCGCCGAGCTCGGTGTTGTGCAGGGAGACCGCGATCGCCGGCTTCAGCTCGTCGATCACCCGCATCAGGGCGAGCGTCTCCGGCAGCACCTGGTCGAAGTACGCGTTCTTGTACTGGAACGGGAACGACCACTCGACCTGCTCCGCGGGCGCCGGGCGATGGAAGTTCGCGCCGTAGTGCACGCGGTTGAACGGGCCGTCGAACCAGCCTTCGTTCAGGCGGGTGCCGTCCGGGTCGATGCAGCCGATGATGTTCCAGCGGCAGGAGCTCCGCAGGTCCGGGTCGGCGCAGAGATCCTCCGCGAGGTGGATCGCGGTCCAAAAGCCGATCGGCTCGTTCGGATGCACCCCGGCGTACACGAGCGCCTGGTCGGGGCCGTCGCCGATCGAGTACATCGTGATCGGGTCGCCCAGCCGGGACGTACCGATCCGTCGCCTGGTGACGAGCTCGGGGTGCTTGCCGGCCAGCGCGTCGAGGCGGGCATTGATCTCGTCGACGCCCGGGAAGTGGTCGAGGTCGGGGACGCGGTGCGCCCGCTCCAGGATGACCTGGAGCGGGGCGCCGTTGGGAACCACAGCCATCAGTTGTCCGCCATGACGGTGTTCTCGAGTTCGAAGGCGCCGGCGCCTTCGATCAGCTTGGCGACCCGGTCCGAGGTCGCGTAGACGTACTTCTCGAAGAACATCGGCGGCGCCGGGAAGTCCTTCATGATCGCCTTCTGCACGTCCACGTAGCCGTCGATCGCCTTTTGCGGGTCGACCTGGGCGTCCGCCTTCGCCAGCAGCTGGTCGATCTGCGGCGTGTAGTGCGGGATGCAGTTCACACAGCCGCCGGCCTTCGTGTAGAAGGAGCGGAGCGTGTTCTGCTGGCTCGCGTACAGGGCGCCCCAGCGGGAGAAGTACGGGCCGCTCAGCTTCCGCTCGTTGCGCAGTTTCTGGAACTCGGGGAAGTCGGTGGTCGGCGTCGCGGTCACGTCCTTGATGCCGAGATTCTGCCGAAGCTGGTTCGCGTACGCGTTGTAGAGATCGTCCAGGCCGGAGCCACCCGGGTACCGGATCTCCATCTTGCCGTCGAACCCGCCCGCCTCGGCCAGCAACTGCTTCGCCTTGGTGGGATCGAACGTGCAGAGCTCGCCGCACAGGCCCTTCGGCGTACCCGGCTCACCCGGCGGGGTCAGCGCGGTCGCGGGCTCCCAGATGCCGCCGTAGATCACGTTGCTGACGGCCTGCCGGTCGATCGCCATCGAGATCGCCTGCCGGACCCGGACGTCCTGGTAGCGCTTGTCCCACAGCGGCAGACCGAGATAGTTCATCCCGAGGCCCTGGAACACGTAGGTGCGGTCGCCGAAGTCCTTCTTCACCTGCGCCATCCGGGCCGCCGGCACGAACAAGATGTCGGTGTTTCCGGCCTGGACGTCGGTGTACGCCGTGGTCATGTCGGTGTACGGCTTGAACACGATCTCGTCGACGGCCGGCTTCGGGCCCTTGTACGCGTCGTACCGCTTGACCGTCATCGGCTCGTTCTCGGTGTAACTGCCGACCATCTCGAACGGGCCGTTGCCGACCGGCTGCTTGGCGAACGCGTCGAAGTCCTTGTACGCCACCTCGGGCAGCGCGAAGAACCCGGACTGCGCCTGCGACAACTGCACCGGGAACTGACCGTCCGGGCTCTTCAGCGTCACCGTGAAGGTCAGGTCGTCGACCACCTTCAGGCCGGACAGCTGCGTGGTCGTGGGCTTGCCCTTCGCCGGGTTCAGCGCGTCGTACCCGGCGATGTTCACCAGCTGACCGCTGTTCTCCCAGGCGTTCGGACCGTACGCGACCGTGTTCCACGCCTTCACGTAGCTCTCGGCGGTGACCTTCTCGCCGTTGTGGAAGGTCCAGTCCGGGCGCAGCTTCACGGTCCAGTGCACGGCGTCGGAGGACTTCACCGACTCGGCGTTCAGATAGGTCACGGACCCGTCGGCCTTGACGTACGTCAGGCTCGCGAACAGCTCCTTGACCTGCGTGAACGCCACGGTCTGGCGGCCCGGGTTGAGGGTCACCGGATCGGACACGGCGAACGAGACCGACTTCGTCCCGCCGGCACCCGACGACCCGGATCCACCACCGGAACAGCCGGTCAGCGCGATGGCACCGGCGAGGAGAACGGCCGCGGCACGCTTCATGAGGTCCTCCAACTGAATCCCGGCCCAGCAGGGGGCGGGCCGGCGTTGATCCCCGATCTTGCGGGCTGCCCCCGATGCAGGTCAATAGCGAAACTTGGGAAGTTTCAGTAGGAAATGAACTTTTAGCACGCGCGTAACACGCGGAACGCGGGCTGTAGCCGGGTGCCGGCGGGTGGTCAGGTGAAGTCGCCGGCGTTGTGGCGGAGGGGTTCGAGGACCGACCAGAGCATGGCCAGCTGGTCGTCGGTGAGGCCGCGGAGGGCGAAGTCGGCGGCGACCAGGTCGGCGGTGGCGCGTTCGACCAGGTCGCGGCCGTCGGGGGTGATCTCGCAGAGGATGGCGCGGCCGTCGTCCGGGTGCGGCGTACGCGTGACCAGGCCGGCCGCCTCCAGCCGGCGGACGATCGACGTGACCGACGTCGGGTGTACCTGCAGCCGCTCGCCCATCTTTCCCAGCGGCAACGACCCGCGCCGGGAGAACGTCAGCAGCACCAGCGCCTCGAACCGCGCGAACGTCAGCCCGTGCTTGCGGAGGATGTCGTCCAGCTCGTTGATCACGATCTGCTGCGCGCGCATCAGCGACGTCACGGCCCGCATCTGCTCGACCGCGCCCCACCGCCGCCCCCACTGCCGCGACGCCTCGTCGATCGGATCGAACGGCAACGCCCTCTTCCTCACCATGTGCGGAACATTAGCCGTTGCTCCATCCGCTGGGCGGGAGAAAACTGTCCGTGGGATCTGCGAGGGTGCGGAGATGGATTATCTGGAGCATCTGCGGGCCGACGGTGCGCGGCTGGGTGCGGTGGCGCGGCGCGGGCCGGAGGCGGCGGTGCCCAGTTGTCCCGGCTGGACGGTGGACGACGCCGTACGGCACGTGGCGCAGGTCTACGTACACAAGGTCGAGGTGCTGAAACACGGGGCGCTCCCCGACCCGTGGCCGCTGGAATTCTCCGGCTTGGAGACCTTCGAGTGGTACGACGAGATGCGCGCGGCGATCGTGGCGGCGCTCGAAGAGGCGGGGACTGAGCGGATCACGTGGACGTTCAGCCCCCGCGACAGCACGTCCGGGTTCTGGTACCGGCGGATGGCGCACGAGACGGTGATCCATCGGGTCGATGTCGAGCAGGCGTTCGACGCGGTGACGCCGATCGACCTGGAGCTGGCGCTGGACGGGATCGACGAGGTGCTCTACCCGACCGTCGGCGGGCCGTGGTGGGAGGAGGGCGACACCAAGTTCCCGGTCGACGCCACCGTCCGGATCGCCGCTGGGAGTCGCTCCTGGACCATCCAGGCCAATGCAACCGCCGTCGATGTGCACCAGGACGCTGCCGGCCTCCACGCACCCGCGGACGCCGGAACCCCAGCTTCGAGCGGGGAGCAGGCGCCGGCTGTGGAGGTTTCGGGGGATCCGATGCAGGTTTATCTCTGGTTGTGGGGGCGGGCCGGGGACGACGCGGTTCAGGTGACCGGCGACCTGGACGTGCTGCGTGCCTTTCGTGGGCGGGTTTCGGAAGCGACGCAGTGACGATGTCCTCCGCGCGGCCGGCTGTTCGTTCCTTTTCCGAGAGACCAAGGTGGTTTCATCGCGAAGGAGGATTCCGATGGCGCAGTACCTTGCACTGACCTACACCGCCGACGTCGACTGGTGGGCGCCCGAGCAAGCCGACGAGCTCGCCGAGTACCGGCGGTTCGGGGTGGAGTACGCCGAGCAGGTCAAGGCGAGCGCCGTCCTGCACCCGACCGCGACGGCGACCGTCGTCCGGGTGGAGGGCGCCCGCGGCGGGCCGGTGGTGACCACCGACGGCCCGTACGCCGAGACCAAGGAAGCACTGACCGGTTACTACCTGATCGAGGCCGACGACCTGGAGGCGGCGGTGAAGATCGCGGCCGAGATCCCGGCGGCCTGGGGCGGTGCCGTCGAGGTGCGTCCGGTGATTCTGGCCAAGTAGCAGGCCTGTGGACCAGCAGTACGGCGTGATCGCCGAGACGATCCGGGTCGAGGGGACGCGGATTCTCGCCACCCTGATCCGGACCGTCGGCGACGTCCAGCTCGCCGAGGATGCCGTTCAGGAGGCCGCGCTGGCGGCGCTCGGCGCCTGGCCTGTCACCGGCGTACCGCCGGAGCCGCGCGCCTGGCTGACCGTCACCGCGCGGCGGAAGGCGATCGACATCATCCGCCGCGAGCAGCGCCGCACCGACAAGGAACGGGACGGCTCCGAGCTGCTCGAGCTCAATCGGCCAGAGCTGAACCGGCCGGGGCTCAACCGCTCGGAGCTCGACGTGCTCGAGCCCGACGAGGTGGTGCAGGACGATCTGCTTCGGCTGATCTTCACGTGCTGCCATCCGTCGCTGTCACCGCCGACCCGCGTCGCGCTCGCGTTGCGTACGTTGTGTGGGCTCACGTCCGCGCAGATCGCCGGGGTCCTGTTGAGTACCGAGGTCGCCACCACCAAGCGCTTGGTGCGGGCGCGGCAGAAGATCGCGGCCGCGCGAATCCCGTACCGGGTGCCTTCCGAGGCCGAGCTGCCCGATCGGTTGCCGGCGGTGTGCGCGGTGATCCACAGTTTGTACACGGCGGGGCATGCGCCGGCCGAGGGCGTCGCGGCGTACGACATCGATCTATGTACTGAGGCGATCCGGCTGGCGGAGCTTCTGCATGCGCTGCTGCCCGATCAGCCGACGCCGACCGCGGTACTCGCGCTGCTGCTGCTCACTGAAGCGCGGCGGCCGGCGCGGGTCGACGCGGCGGGCGAGGTGGTGACGCTCGATCTGCAGGACCGTTCGCTGTGGGATCAGGGGCTGATCGCGCGGGGTGTGGCGCTGCTGAACGACTCACTGGAACGGTCGAACCGGCAGGCCGACGCGTACCAGCTGCAGGCCGCGATCGCCGCCGAACACGCCCGCGTCCCGAGCTACCCCGCCACGGATTGGCGCGAAATCGTCCGGCTGTACGACCTGCTGCTCGAGGTCTCCCCCAACCCGGCCGCCGAACTGGCCCGCGTGGTAGCCGTCGCCGAAACCGGACAGGTCGAGGTTGCGCTGAATCTTCTGACCGAGATCCCGAAGAACTCCCGCTGGCACGCAATCCGCGCCGAGCTCCTCGCCCGCGAATCCCGCTACGCCGAAGCCGTCACCGAGCTGGACGCAGCCCTCGCAACCGCCCCAGCCACCCACCCGGAACGCCCGCACCGGGAACGCCGCCGGGCGCACCTGCAACAGCTCGCCACAAACCCCATCAGACCCGATGGAGCTGACCCACGCTAAGCGGCTGGGCGGAGGAACTGGGATCAGTCGTCGGTCCAGTTGGCGCGGTCGCTGTTGAAGATGGATTTGGAGGCCGCGGGGCGGGACTGGTGGGCGCCGGGAGCGGAGGAGGACGCGGGGGTCGAGGTGGTGACCTCCTGGACCGAGTCCATCCCGATCGGGCCGGTGCCGTCGTCGTCGGTGTCCTCGTCGCCCTGGACCACGTCGACGCTCGCGGACGCCCGCAGGCCGGTGCGCTGGATGACGCGCTGAATGGTCAGGTCCCGGTCGGCGGCGCGGCTGACGAACTTGATCTCGCGGAAGCCCTGGTCCTGCGCGGCCGACTCGAAGATGAAGTGCCCGTACCCGAGGATCCGGCCGAGCCACGGCCGGGCCAGCGTGATGTCCAGGATGCGCGCGATCGGGGTGGTCGCGACGGTCTGCGAGAACACGCCGCGGATCCGCATCACCCGCATGTTGGTGACCACGAACCGGTCCCGGTGCTCGGTCAGGAACTTCCAGAACGCATGCGCGAGCAGCACGAAGACCAGCACCAGCAGCACCAGGTCGACGTTCGCGCCGAGCTTGGTCAGCACCATCACGACCAGCAGCACGGTGGCCAGCAGGATCTCCAGCATCGGCACCGCGAACACGATCCAGTGGTGCCGCACCTCATCGATGACGACTTCGCCCTCGTCCGAGATCAAATGCCGCCGGACCTTCGGGTCGAAGATCCGGAACAGGCCAATGCCGGCCATCCACTCACTCCCCTGTCACGCCTGTTGTGACCCCGTACGTCCAAGTGTCCCGCACGATGCCTCTCGGCGGGACACCCGGCGGCAGATCAGCTGAACAGCGCGGTCAGGAAGGTGATAACACTTCCGAACGCGTCACCGACCGCGGAGAACGCGCCTCCGACGGCGTTCGCGGCGTGTGCCGGCTGAGTGAACAGATAGAAGCCGGCAAAGGCGATAAGCGACCAGATCAACAGCTTTTTCGGCATGTCGCCACTCCCTTGTTCCTAACCCACTCGGTCGACTGTGTTTGAGTTTGTATCACGGACCGTCACCAATTGTCACTGACTGAACACAGCCCACCGCACAATGCTCACCAGCTACAAGTCCCATTCTGTAACGGATTCGGGGGCACGGCACCCACCGGCGCGCCGCCATGAGACGCACGTCGCCCGGAACACGCTGAATTGTGCGGTGTTTGCCCGAATCCGGAACAACTTTTGGTGAATACCAGGCGAAGAGGTCCTGTGACACTACGTGGTCGAATGTTCCAGCAGCGAGATCGAGATCACAAGGCGAACGAAGCTCAGTAACCGGTTCAGAGGGCCGCAATGAGTTCGTCAGCGGCCGCGTACGGGTCGGTGCCGCCGTCCGCGACCTTGGCCGCGAGCACGTCCAGCCGGGCGTCGCCGTGCAGATGCGCGAACCGGGCCCGCAGCGCGGTGGTCGCGATCGCCTCGATCTCGTCCCGGGCGCGGCTCCGGCGGCGCTCGGTGAGCACGCCGTTGCCGCGCATCCAGGTCAGCCGGTCCTCGATCGCCTGCACCACCTCGGCGACCCCTTCGGCGCGGGACGCGACGGTCTTCAGGATCGGCGGCAGCCAGGCGCCCTCGGCCCGGTCGGCCAGCGCGAGCATCGCCCGCAGGTCCCGGGTGACGGTCTGGACGCCGTCCCGGTCGGCCTTGTTCACCACGTAGATGTCGCCGACTTCGAGGATGCCGGCCTTGGCCGCCTGGATGCCGTCGCCCATGCCGGGAGCGAGCAGCACGAGGGTGGTGTCCGCCATCCCGGCGATCTCCACCTCGGACTGCCCGACGCCGACCGTCTCGACCAATACGACGTCGAAGCCGGCCGCGTCCAGTACGCGAAGCGCTTGCGGGGTCGACCAGGACAGTCCGCCGAGATGCCCGCGGGACGCCATCGAGCGGATGAACACGCCCCGGTCGGTCGCATGGTCCTGCATCCGCACCCGGTCACCGAGCAGTGCGCCGCCGGAGAACGGTGAGGACGGGTCGACCGCGAGTACGCCGACGCGCTTGCCGGTCTCCCGGTACGCGGAAACCAGCGCCGAGGTCGAGGTCGATTTCCCGACTCCCGGCGATCCGGTGATGCCGACGATGTGTGCGTGCCCCGCATGCGGAGCCAACGCCGCCATCACCTCCCGCAGCAGTGGCGACTCGTCCTCCACCAGCGAAATCAACCGGGCCACCGCCCGCGAGTCTCCCGCCCGGGCCCGTTCGACCAACTCCCCAACCGGCGCAGTCCGACGCCCAGCCGGCGGCATCAGCGCTTCGGGACTCGGACGATCAGAGCGTCGCCCTGGCCACCGCCGCCGCAGAGCGCGGCGGCGCCGACGCCACCGCCGCGGCGACCGAGCTCCAGGGCGAGGTGCAGGACCAGGCGAGCACCGGACATGCCGATCGGGTGGCCGACCGCGATCGCGCCGCCGTTCACGTTCACCTTGTCGTCGCTGACCTTCAGCTCCCGCGCGGACGCGATCCCGACCGCCGCGAACGCCTCGTTGATCTCGACCAGATCGAGCTCGGCCGGCGCGATGCCTTCCTTCGTACACGCCTTCACGATCGCGTTCGCCGGCTGGCTCTGCAGCGTCGAGTCCGGCCCGGCGACCGACCCGTGCGCGCCGATCTCAGCGATCCAGCTGAGACCGAGCTCTTCGGCCTTCGCCTGGCTCATCACCACAACCGCGCAACCACCGTCGGAAATCTGCGACGCCGACCCAGCGGTGATCGTCCCGTCCTTCCCGAACGCCGGCCGCAGCTTGGCAAGCGCCTCCACCGACGTGTCACCCCGTACGCCTTCGTCGGTGTCGACCACGATCGGATCGCCCTTGCGCTGCGGCACCTCGACCGGTACGACCTCGTCCGCGAACACGCCGTTCTTCCAGGCCTCGGCGGCGCGCTGGTGCGACCGGGCACTGAACTCGTCCTGCTCCTCGCGGGTCAGCTTCAGCCCGGTGTTGTTCGCCTGGTCCGTCAGCGCACCCATCGCCTGGTCGGTGAACGCGTCCCAGAGGCCGTCGTACGCCATCGAGTCGACCATCGAGACATCGCCGTACTTGAAGCCCTCGCGGGACTTCGGCAGCAGGTGCGGCGCGTTCGTCATCGACTCCATCCCGCCGGCCACGACGAGGTCGTACTCACCCGCGCGAATCAGCTGATCCGCGAGCGCGATCGCGTTCAGCCCGGACAGGCAGACCTTGTTGATCGTGATCGCCGGCACGTCCATCGGGATGCCGCCCTTGACCGCGGCCTGGCGGGCGGTGATCTGACCGCCGCCGGCCTGCAGCACCTGACCCATGATCACGTACTCGACCTGGTCCGGCGCGACGCCGGCCTTCCGCAGTGCGCCCTGGATCGCGAACCCGCCGAGGTCCGCGCCGGTGAAGCCCTTGAGGCCACCCAGCAGCCGCCCGATCGGGGTCCGCGCGCCGGCGACGATGACGCTTCGGTTTCGCGTGTCAGCCATGCTGTCACGATACCTGCGAGGACACTGGTACGCCGCTGGTCAGCCACGTCAGACCGGTCACACGGATCGTGCCGCCGTCATGTCGGCTGGGCCACTTTCGATGGCCTGCCGGCGAGGTCTGCGTCAGGCTGGCGAGATGGATCAACTCTTCGACGCGATCGACCACGTCGGCGTCGCCGTCGCCGACTTCGACGAAGCCGTCCGGTACTACGCCGAGATGTTCGGCATGACCGTGGCGCACGAGGAGATCAACACCGAGCAGGGCGTCCGCGAGGCGATGCTCTCGGTCGGCGACTCGGGTTCGTCGATCCAGTTGCTGGCGCCACTGTCGGACGCGTCGCCGATCGCCAAGTTCCTGGATCAGCGCGGTCCCGGCATCCAGCAGCTCGCCTACCGCGTACGCGATCTGGACGCCGTCTGCGCCATCCTGCGCGAACGCGGCGCCCGGCTGCTGTACGACGAGCCGAAGCGCGGCACCGCCGGTTCCCGGGTCAACTTCATGCACCCGAAGTCGGCCGGCGGCGTACTGGTCGAACTCGTGGAGCCACCGGCTTCCCACACCGGGTGACGGCGCGCGAAACGACCCTGCGGAGCACCTGTCGGCGGTCTACTCTGTTCGGGTGCTGAAGGACAGCGCCACCGATTCCTTGTACGGAGCGCCGGCCGGGTTCGAGCACGACGCCTTCGTCCACGGGTCGGACGAGGAGTTCGTGCGGCGCGCGGCGACGTTCGTACGGGTGGGTCTGGCGGCGGGGGAAGAGATCGTGGCCGTGCTGTCACCCGCGCGGATCACGCACCTGCGGGACGCGCTTGGTCCGGACCAGGACCGGGTGCGCTACGCCGACATGACCGTTGCCGGGGGCAACCCGGCGCGGCTGATCCCGTTCTGGCGTGCCGTTCTGGAGCAGGCGACCTGCCCGGTCCGTGCGCTCAGCGAGGCGGTGTACGCGGGCCGGAGCGACGCCGAGTACGCCGAGGTCGAGCTGCACGAGGCACTGTCCGGCATCGCTTTCGCAACCGATCCGTCGTTCCGGCTGCAGTGCGTGTACGAGGCGTCGGCCGGGATCGATCCGACCGCCACCCACACGGGCGCGGAAGCCCTTGCGGAGAAGGCCTTCCGGACCGCGCTGGACGACGTACCGGACCGCGCCGAGCGATGGGAGTTCGGGCCGGGCGAGCTGTCCCAGATCCGGCAGTGGCTGAGTGGTCAGGCCTCGTCGCACGGCGTTTCCCGGGACCGGCTCGAGGACCTGTCGCTGGCACTGCACGAGATCTGCACGAACAGCATCCGGTTCGGCGGCGGCAGCGGTACGCTCGCGGTCTGGATCGCGGCCGGCGCGCTGATCTGCGACGTGACCGACCGCGGCCGGATCGACAACCTGCTGGTCGGGCGCGTGCTGCCGCCGCTGGACGGACTGGGCGGCCGGGGCGTGTGGCTGGCGAACCAGCTGTGTGACCTGGCCCAGTTGCGGTCCGGCGACGACTTCACCCAGGTACGGCTGCACACCCGCCTGCGCTGACCACTGGCTGCGGGGTCGTTCCGCGGATAAGACCACTGACAACGGTGGACTGACCGAGTGACGGTCGTCTCAACCGTCGCTCGCTGTGTCACAAGGCACAGCCAGGAGCGCATACTCAGCGGTAAGTTCCGGTCACCCAGAACCGCCTCTGCAGGAGGTACTTCCGTGAAGCAGATCCTCGAAGCGATCCTCTCCGGCGACAACGCGGCCGTCGGCGGGCTCGACGTACCGGAGCACTATCGCGGGATCACCGTGCACGCCGACGAAGCGACGATGTTCGACGGGCTGGACAGCAAGGACAAGGACCCACGGAAGAGCCTGCACCTGGACGACGTACCGACGCCCGAGCTCGGGCCGGGCGAGGCGCTGGTCGCGGTGATGGCGAGCGCGATCAACTACAACACGGTCTGGACGTCGATCTTCGAACCGGTGTCGACGTTCTCGTTCCTGAAGCGGTACGGGAAGTTGTCGCCGCTGACCGCGCGGCACGACCTGCCGTACCACGTGGTCGGCTCCGACCTCGCCGGCGTCGTCCTGCGGACGGGACCCGGCGTGAACGCGTGGAAACCGGGCGACGAGGTGGTCGCGCACTGCCTGTCGGTCGAGCTGGAGTCACCGGACGGCCACAACGACACGATGCTCGACTCCGAACAGCGGATCTGGGGTTTCGAGACGAACTTCGGCGGCCTCGCCGAGCTGGCGCTGGTGAAATCGAACCAGTTGATGCCCAAGCCCGCCCATCTCACGTGGGAGGAAGCGGCCTCGCCCGGCTTGGTGAACAGCACGGCGTACCGGCAGCTCGTGTCGGCGAACGGCGCGAACATGAAACAGGGCGACGTCGTCCTGGTGTGGGGCGCCTCCGGCGGGCTCGGGTCGTACGCGACGCAGTTCGCGCTGAACGGCGGGGCGATTCCGGTCTGCGTGGTGTCCTCGCCGGAGAAGGCCGAGATCTGCCGGGCGATGGGCGCTTCGCTGATCATCGACCGGTCGGCCGAGGGGTACCGGTTCTGGAAGGACCCGGTGACTCAGGACCAGAAGGAGTGGAAGCGGTTCGGGGCGCGAATTCGCGAACTGACCGGCGGCGACGACCCGGACATCGTGTTCGAGCATCCGGGCCGGGAGACGTTCGGCGCCTCGGTGTACGTGGCGCGGCGGGGCGGGACGATCGTTACCTGCGCGTCGACGTCCGGATTCATGCATGAGTACGACAACCGGTACCTGTGGATGAACCTGAAACGGATCATCGGCTCCCATTTCGCCAACTACCGCGAGGCCTGGGAGGCGAATCGGCTGATCGCGAAGGGCATGGTGCATCCCACGGTCAGCAAGGTGTACCCGCTGGAGGCGACGGCGCAGGCGGCCTACGACGTACACCGCAATCTGCACCAGGGGAAGGTCGGTGTGCTGACACTGGCGCCGAGCGAGGGTCTCGGGGTCCGCGACACCGCCCTGCGGGAGCGGCATTTGTCCGCGATAAACCGCTTCCGCGACAGGTAGTTGTCCACAGCCGGCCGATTCGCCGGTTTGGTGTGGGTTCTGACAGGCTTATCGTGGGGAATTCACCCGCTGAGCCGCCAGAAGGGACATCCGGTAATGCCTGACGAGTCGAGCCTGCCGTTCTTCGACCGTACGGCGACTGCGGCCGGGGGCTTCCCGGTCAGTCGTCGTGGGTACGACAAGCAGGCGGTGGACGACTACGTCCGCGCGCTGGAGATGCAGCTTGCCGAGACCCGCAACCACGCCGAGCAGCTGCAGCAGAGCGTCGCGCCGCTGCAGCACCAGCTGGAGGAGACCCGGCGCCAGCTCGAGGCCAGCGCCAACCCGTCGTACGCCGGGCTCGGCGACCGGGCCGCGCAGATCCTCCGGCTCGCCCAGGACCAGGCGTCCGAGGCGCTCGAGGAGGCCAAGCGCGAGGCCGAGGAGCTGCGCTCGAACGCGCGCAAGGAGGCCGCCGCCGCGCGGGCCACCGGCGAGCGCGAGGCCGAGGACATCCGGACCGTCGCGCTGAACGAGGCGGACAGCATGCGCCGAACCGCCGAAGGCGACGCGGCCGAGATCCGCCGCACCGCCGACACCGAGGCGGCCGAGGTGCTGCAGGCCGCCCAGCGGAAGGCGGAGCAGCTGCAGCTGACCGCCGAGTCGCAGGCGAGCACGCTGAAGAACGGCGCACTGCACGAGGCGGAGAAGATCCGGACCGCGATCCAGCGTGAGTCCGCGGCGCTCCGGGCCCGGCTCGCCGACGAGCGCGAGCAGCAGGCCAAGGAGCTGGCCGACAAGCACCAGCAGATCGCCGCCGACACCGAAAGTCTGACCACCCAGATGAAGGAGGCCGCCGAGGCCTCCGAGCGCCGGGTGGCCGAGGCGACCGAGCAGGCCCGCAAGATCCGCGCCGAGGCCGAAGAGTCCGCCGAGCGGACGCTGTCCCGGGCCCGCCGCGAGGCCGAGCAGCTGCTCACCACCGCCCGCACCCGGGCCGAGGCCGAGCTGGCCAACTCCGCCGACGAGGCCGAGCGCTCCCGCACCGTCGTCGCCCGCGAAACCGAACGCCTGGCCAAGCGCCGCGACGGCATCCTCACCCAGATCGCCGGCCTGAACGAAATCGCCAGCAACATCGCCCGCCAAGCGGCCGAACTCGACTCCGAAACAGCGGCGGGCCCGTACACAAACCCTTTCGCCAAACCTGACACCAGCCCCACCGCCGGTGTCAGCACCGCAACCCCCTTCCCAACCACCGCCGCGCCGGCCGAGAACCCCTTCCCCGGCGCCACCCCCTCCTCAAGCTCCACCAGCACCACGGGCGCGGGCTCCACCGGCACCACCTCCACCACCGGCATCGGGTCGACCGGCGCGGGTTCCACGGGCAGCGGCTCCAACGGCGTCGGCTCCACGGGTGCGGGGTCTACCGGCGGGGGTTCTGCTGCTGGCGGCTCGGCTTCGGGCGGTTCCGCGGGCGGGAAGGGCAGCTCGTACGGGGATGATGACGGACCGTTCACCGGCGCGAGCCCGTTCGTAGGTTCTTCTGCGGGTGACGCCCGCGTCGACGAGACCCGGATCGACACCAATCTCCGGGTCGACGCCAAGGACACCAGCACTCTCGCCGGCAAGACCCCCGACCCGGCCCCGTACAAGACCTCCAGCAAAACCGCCGGCGGCTCCGCCTCGACCTCCCCGTCGAGCACCTCCAGCTTCGGCAGCTCCACCGGCACCTCCGCTTCCGGCACCTCCGCTTCCGGCACCACCGGCTTCGGCGGCGCGACCACCGGCGCCTCCGCCTCAAGCACCGGCGGTTCGAGCGCCTCCTCCACCGGCGGCTCCGGCTCCGCTTCCGGCGGGGCGGCTTCCGGCGGGGCGGCGGCCGGGGGTGCGTCGGCCGGGACGTCCGCGACCGGCCGGGACGCGGGTGCGGATGAGGATGCGCCGAAGGATTCGACGATGGTCGACGAGTTCCGGCTGAATGACCTCACGACCGAGCAGACTCGGGTACAGACCGACGACCGGTCGTCCGCCGGCGACGTGGCCGACGCGGCCTCCTCGACTGCGCGATCCCCGAAGGACAAGATGTGACGCCAGCCGGCGACGACACCTCCACAACCACCACCGACCCGGACCGCCCCGAAGCGCCCGACGAAACCCAGCCCGCCGACGGCGCCGAACAAGCCGACACCGCCGGCTCCGCGAAAAGCTCGGCCGGCTCCGAGAAAAGCTCTGCCAGCACCGCGAAAAGCTCGGCCGGCACCGCAAGCACCGCAGCCGCCCAGTCCGAGAAGTCGGCCGCCGCCGCGCGGACCTCTGCCGACGAGGCTGCGGGCTCAGCCGACGAAGCGGAGGCAGCTGCCGCCGAAGCTGAGGCGGCTGCGCGGGCGGCGGACGAGGATGTGGACATCGCCGGCGAGCTGCTGATGGACGCGCGGCACCCGAGCGAGGGAATGGGCGCGCCCGGCCCGCCGCTGCGCCGCGGCAACCCGTTCACCTTCGGCTTCTTCGCGGCCCTCGGCGTACTTTTCGCCTGGGGACTGTGGAACGCCCTCGGCCAGGCCCGCTCCGTACTGATCCTGCTCCTGGTCTCGATCTTCATCGCGGTCGGCCTGAACCCGCTGGTCGAATGGTTCATGCGCCGCGGCCTGAAACGCGGACTCTCGGTCGGCGTGGTGTTCCTGCTGATGATCCTCGCGGTCGTCGGCGTCGGGTTCGCGATCGTGCCGGTCGTCACCGACCAGATCGACAGCCTGATCAAGAACGCCCCGGGGTACCTCGACCTGCTGGAGAAGTCGAAGACCCTGACCAACCTGAACAACAAGTACCACTTCATCCAGAAGGCCCAGGAGTACATCCAGGATCCGGCGCTCGCGCAACGCGCTTTCGGCGGCATCCTCGGCGTCGGCAAGGTGGTCGCGAACGCGCTGTTCAACACGTTCACGATCATGATCCTGACGCTGTACTTCCTGGCGTCGCTGCCATCGGTGAAGCGGGCCGCGTACAGCCTGGTCCCGAAGACCCGCCGGCGCCGCGTCGCGATCCTCGGCGACGAGGTCCTCGGCCGGGTCGGCGGATACGTCAGCGGTCAGTTCATGGTCGCGCTCTGCGCCGGTACCTCGATGTTCATCTTCCTGGAGATCGTCGGCATCCGCGACTACGCGGTGGCGCTGGCGATCGTGGTGATGTTCTGCGGCTTCATCCCGATGGTCGGCGGCCTGATCGGCGTCGTCGCGGTGTCCCTGATCGGCTTCACCGGCGGCCTCTGGACCGGTGTCGCCTGCCTGATCTACGGCGTCATCTACCAGCAGATCGAGAACTACATCATCGCCCCGCGCATCATGCGCCGAGCCGTGGACATCCCCGGCGCCGTCACCGTCATCGCCGCCCTCCTCGGCGGCGCCCTCCTAGGCGTAGTAGGCGCCCTCCTGGCCATCCCCTCCGCCGCCGCCATCCTCCTCATCATCCGAGAAGTCTGGGTCCGCAAAGCCGACGCCTCCTGACCCACCACCCCACGCCCGCCCCTGCCGGCCAGACCGTCCGCCTCTGCCAGCCAGACTGACCAGACCGACCAGGCGGCAGCCTCTGCCAGCCAGACTGACCGGCCCGACCGCCTCTGCTGGCCAAACTCACCAGACCGACCAGGCTGACCGCCCCGCCTGCCGGGCCGACTCGGGCCGACTAGGCCGGCAGCTTTCTCGGGGTGGCGCGGGTGTCGGCTCGCTTGGCGCCGTGGGAACGTGCGGTCTTGCGGGCAGACCGTCCGTCTGTCGCCTCGACCGGCGACCTTCGCTGCACCTGACGCTCCGGCTCGTCTTGTGGTTTGCGCCGGCGTTTGCGTGCCTTCGTGCGGGGAACCTCGACCAGTTGCAGTGATCGTCCGTCGTCCAAATGGATGACGAGATCCTGTGCGAACTCCTCGCGCGCTCGCCGTAGCACCTCCGCCGAAGGCGCCTCCGCACCACCGGCGGCGGCCTGCACCAACTGCGAAACGCGCTGGTGGGAAACGCCGAGCACGCTGCTCACGTCCCGCACCGGAACGCTCGCATCGGTGAGCACCGCGGCGACTTCCCGGGTGAGCTCGGCAACAAGCGCGTCGAGTTCCTTGGCCCGGCGGCGGAGGCCGTCGACGAGTTTCTTCGCCTCGAGCAGGTCCTGCCCGTCGGCCTCGATGCCCGACACCTCGACTGCGACGGCCGAAAGCGGTACGTCGGTAGTGACCGCAACATACTCCCGAGCCATTCGCTCGACCTCGTCCAGCCGCCGTGCCTGCGTCAAACCCTCGATCTCCGGAATCGAAACCATCCACCACCGCTCGTCCCGGCTAACCGTCACGCCATATGTCTTCACAGCCCCGCCCCTTCACACTCGGCACGCACCTTGGCGGCTCACCACGCATTCTAGGCTACTCAGCTAGACACTTTCAAGGCAAATAAACTAGACGGCCAGAGCATGCCATCACTTGGTCGGAGGGTTGCGGTGGTCGGACGCTCGAAAATCTTCTGAAAAATAAGGGGATTTCGCGGGAAAGTGTCGGAGGGGCGGGTTAGGGTTGTTGGTATGGATCTTCTCGGTGGGCGGTCTGTGGTTGCGTTGGGCAACCATGAGCTGCTGCCTGCGCTCGACGATTTGGATGCCGAGATCATCCGGCTGCAAGGACTGCGCCTGCAGGTCATCGCGCGCGTCGAGGACAGCGGCTACGCCCAGGAGGTCGGTGCCCGCGACACGGTCGACCTGCTGGCATTCCGGCATCGCCGAGACCGGTCGGAGGTCTGGCGGGACGTCCGGCTGGCCCGGGCGCTGCCCAGGTACGCAGCCGTTGACGACGCCCTCACCAACGGCATCGACTGCACCGAGTCAGACTCCGTCGGCGTCGACTCCAACGAGGCCAACTCCGACGGGATCGACTGCACCGGGACCGACTCCAGCGGGACCGACTCCACCGGCATGGACTCCAGCGGGACGGAGTCTGGCGGGATCGGCGCCGGCGGTGTGTTCCGGCCGATGCAGACTGCCCATGCGGTCGCGATCGTCACCGAGCTCGAGCGGGTCCGTACGCGGGTGCCGGTGGAGGATCTCGATGTCGCCGAGACCCAACTGGTGTCGCTCGCGGCCCACCTGGCGCCGGGCGAGCTGCGCTCCGCCGCCAAACAACTCTGCAACCTCCTGGACGCCGACGGCCCCGAACCTCAAGAACAGAAGGCGTACGATCGCGAGACGCTAGCCCTGACCACAGCCGAGAACGGCGTCAAGTTCAAGGGCTACCTCGCCAACGAGAACGCCGAGCTCCTCCGCGCCGTCATCCACGCCGGCGCCCGCCCCCACAAGACCGCCGACGGCGAGCTCGACCCTCGCTCCCGCGACAAACGTCAGGCCGACGCCCTCAGCACCGCCCTGACAGTCGCCGCCAACGCCTGGGACACCGGAGCCGCCAGCGTACGGACCCCCGGCGCACCGACGCCGGAACACGCAGGAACCCCTGGTGCACCGATGCCGGGGAACGGAGGAACGCCCGGTGCGCCGACGCGGGGACCCTGGGGAACGCCCAGTGCACCGACACCAGGACACGCAGGAACGCCCAGTGCACCGACACCGGGACAGGCAGGAACACACGGTGCGCCGACGCCTGGGTACGGGGCGAAGGCGAACATCACGGTGACGATCGACCTGGACGAGCTCAGGTCCGCCACCGCGAACGCCACCGGCCAGACCGTCTACGGCGACGACCTGTCCGCGGCAACCATTCGCCGCCTCGCCTGCGACGCGAACGTCATCCCGCTGGTCCTCGGCTCCAACTCGGAACCGCTGGACGTAGGCCGCCGTGAACGGCTGGTCACGAAGGCCATCCGTCGCGCCCTGAACGCCCGCGACCGCGGCTGCGTCGTCTGTGCAGCCCCGCCAATCATGTGCGACGCCCACCACCTGCTCTCCTGGCTCGACGGCGGTGCGACAACAGTCGACAACCTCGCGTTGCTCTGTCGCCGCCACCACGTAGACCTCCACGCCAACCGCTGGCACGTAACCATCACCAACGGCATACCCCAGGTAGCCCGCCCCACCTGGGCCACCCCAACACCCACCCGCCCCACCTGGGCGAGCCCAACACCCACCCGCCCTACCTGCGCCACCCCAACCGCGACCGGGCCCACCTGGGCCGACGAAACAGCCACCGGTCCCACCCAATCCCCACCCGTGCCTCCAGGCATCGCCCCCGCCTGCCCTGATCACCCGGCCGGCACCTATCACTCCGGCAGCCCTGATCACCCGGTCGACACTTATCACTCCGGCAGCCCTGATCAGTCCGGCAGCCCTGATTACCCCGCCCGCGCTGATTACCCCGCCCGCGCTGATGACCCTGCCTGCGCTGAATCCTCCGGCAGCACCGCCGACCCGCCGCCCCCGGCACACAAACCGTGGGTTCACGCGGACCCGCCCGCCCCGCGAACGAGCCGCTGGAAGGCCGACGAGGCAACCCTCAACGCTGCAGCCCGCTTCGCCGTCTGGGGCCACCGCACGCCCACCGAGCCCGCACCCGGCCCGCCATCCTTCGCAACTATCTGAACGGCCCAAGCCCCGCCCATGCCAGCCACCGCTCGCGACCACGCGAACGAGCCGCTGGAAGGCCGACGAAGCAACCCCCCACCGCCGCAGCCCGCTTCGCCGTCTGGGGCCACCGCACGCCCACCGAGACCACAACCGGCCCGCCATCCTCCGCAACCATCTGGGCCGCCGAAGCACGCCCATGCCGGCCGACGTCCGCGACCAGCCCAACCGCCTAAGCCCGGCCGTCAGCCATCGTTCACGACCAGCCCAACCACCGAAGCACCACCATCGTTCGCGACCAGTTGAGCCGCCCAAGGCCTGTCCCTGCCGGCCGACATTCGCGACCAGCTGAGCCGCCCAGGCACGGCCCATGCGCCAACCGCGGGGCAGGGTCGTTCTCGCTCGTCGGGAATCGGTGAGCGAGGGGCTCAGGCGTGTACGTCGAGGAGGTGACGGTGGGGGCGAGTTGGTTGTACGCGTTACGCGGACGCAGGTCTGTTGGTCCAGCTGTTCAAGGCCCCACCCATGCCAGCCATCCTTCGCAACAACTGAGCCGCCCAGGCACGGCCAATACCCCATCACCGCTCACGACCAGCCCAACCGCCCGAACCCACAATCATCCCCACCGCTCACGACCACGAGAGCTGCCCAAGCCTGATTCGTGCACCAACCGTGGGGGCGGAAGGGCTTGCTCGGGGCAGCAGGCGGTGGGCGAGGTGTTAGGCGTGGACGTGTCGAGGAGGTGGTGGGCGGGGGTTAGGTGGTTGTACGTGTGTACGCGGAGGTAGGTCGGCTGGGCCAGCTGTTGGGGCTCGGGGCGATCGCTCATGGCCAGGGTGAGCTGGCCAAGGCTGAGGCATGCGGCGACCGTGGGGCGCGGAAGTGCTTGCCGAGTCGGTAGGCGGTGGGCGCGGGGTTAGGCGTGTACCTCAAGGAGGTGGTGATGGGCAGGGGCAGGTGGTTGTACGTGTGTACGCGGAGGTAGGTCGGCTGGGCCAGCTGTTGGGGCTCGGGGCGATCGCTCATGGCCAGGGTGAGCTGGCTAAGGCTGAGGCATGCGGCGACCGTGGGGCGCGGATGTGCTTGCCGAGTTGGTAGGCGGTGGGCGGGGGTTTAGGCGTGGACGTCGAGGTGGTGGTGGGCGGGGGTTTAGGCGTGGACGTCGAGGTGGTGGTGGTGGGCGGGGGTTAGGTGGTTGTAGGTGTTTACGCGGATGTACGTCTGCTGGTCCAGCTGTTGGGGTTGGGGGCGGGTGGTGAAGTACGAGTGGATGGCTCGGCGGGGAGAGGTGGTTTGGTTTTGGGTGCCGCCGTGCCAGAGGTGGCTGTTGAAGATGATGACGGTGCCGGCGGGGGCCAGCAGGGAGATCTGGTCGGGGTGTGTGGCGGCTGGGTCGGGCATTTCGTCGGCGGGGAGGGTGCCGCGGCGGTGGGAGCCGGGTACGACGCGGGTCGCGCCGTTCTCGGGGGTGAAGTCGTCCAGCAGCCAGATCGAGTTGCAGACCTGGTACGCGCCGGGCTCGACGGGATGACCGAAGTCGGCGTGCAGGGACTGGTGGCCCTGCCCGGGCAGGGCGGCGCGGCTGTTCAGGGAAGACAGCTTGAAATCACCGAGGACGTGGTGAATCGCGGCCAGCACCCGCGGATGGCTGAAGCACACCGTGAACATCGGGTCCTTGTTCACCAGGTCCGCGAGCCGGTCGGTGCCCGCTTCCTGGTGGACCTCTGTGCCGGCGCGGCCGCCTTCAGCTGCGGTCAGCTCGGCCAGGCGCCGGTTGAACGCTGCTACCTCGTCAGCCGACAGGACCCCCGCCAGCGGGAGGAAACCGTCGCGGTCCAGCAAAGACTTCTCAGCCGGCGTAAGTACGTCGCCAGTCACGCCGAGGTCGCGTAATGCAGTCGCCATATCCATCCAGAACACTCCTTCACACGAAGCACGAAGCACGAAGCACGAAGTCACACGATGCACGAAGTCATACGATGCACGAATCGATGACAGCATCGACCGCAACCACCGCCGAAACAATGCAGAAGGCGACGACACCGATGCACAAATCGCCAAAGATCCTCGGCGCCGGCATCCACACGGCCGCACCGGGCAAGGACTACCCCCTGCACGCCCACACCTCATGGGAGCTCGTGTACTACGTGAGCGGCCGCATCACCTGCCCCGTCGGGCCAAAGACATACGCAGCCACGCCCGGCACTGTCCTACTCACCCCACCAAGCACCTGGCACGCCGAACAGAGCCGCACCGGCTACACGAACCGCTTCCTCCAGGTCGATGCCGCATCCAACCACCCCTGGCCGCGACTCTGCTACGACGACGCCGGCCACACCCTCGGCCGGGTGTTCGACGCCCTGGTCCACGAGTCGACCCACCCCTCCCCCGACAGCGACGAACTCAGCCAGCTCTTGCTGAAAGAGCTCGACGTACGCCTCCGGCACGCGCTGGCGCATATCCGCAACTCGACGCTGCCGCTCCAGGCCATCGCGTCGCTGACCGGCTACAACTCCGCCAGCCACCTCTCCCGCCACATCAAAGCAGCCACCGGCACCGCCCCAGGCGCTCTCCGAGGCGCTACAGCGGAATCACATAAAGGATGAAGCCCCGGTTCTCCGCCACCATGCGTCAGGAAATGCGCGCTCCCGACCAACTGTCCGTCCAGCCGTGCTCCCAACGCATGCACTTCCTCGTCCCGCGCGAAGCGATCCCAGGCCCGGGCAAAGAACTCGTCCGGCATCGTCCGCCCGTAGAACTCGTTGTACCCGGCAAACAACTCCTGCCAGGTACCCCGATCAGAATCATCCAACCGACCTATGGTGAGCATGGCGGACAGATTACGGGCCGGCGAGTTTGGTGACCTCTGGGGACTGGTTGGTATGGAAGGCGCAGGCCCGGGGGTACGAGGCAAGGCAGCCGCGGGTGGTCATCAGGGCGGTGTAGTAGTCGATGTAGCGGAACCCGTAGGTTTCGCCGCGGGCGAAGGCCTGGTGACGGATCGCGGAGACCCAGCGGTAGAAGGCCTCCTCGGGGATCGGGACATAAAGCGACGGGGTGAAGCCCTCCATGTCCTCCCAGTTCTCGGCGTGCAGGAACGAGCGGACGCCGTGCCGCGGGAGTTCGGCGAGCTTCGCGGCCAGCTCGGGATAGGGCGACATCGCCGCGAAGTCGTCCTCGGGTACGACCGGCAGCCCGGCCAGGAAGCGGGCCCGTTCGGCGAGTACGGCGGTGTGCTCGTGGTCGCGGTGAATCGAGTGCTTCCAGTGCGTGATGATCGTGTCCGGCTGCTTCTCGCGGATGATCCGGGCCAGCTGCAGCGCCACGTCGTCGGTGTCGGGCAGGAAGCCGTCGCTGTTGTCCAGCACCTGGAAGTCGGCGCCGATCGCCTCCGCGAACGCAGTTCCCTCGGCGATCTTCTGCTTCTTGTACTCGGCCGGCGACAGCCGCGGGTGGCCGCGCTCGCCAGGGGTGAGCGCCACGATCGTCGCCGACGCGCCCTCCAGCACCAGCTTGGCGAGCGTCGGTCCGGCGGTCAGGTCCATGTCGCCAATGTGTCCGCCGATGGCGAGCACGCTGTTGCTCATAGGAAACTCCTCACTGGAAACTCATCATTTCAGGCCACTGAGTACGACGCCGCGGACGTAGTACTTCTGGAAGATCAGGAACACGACCAGCACCGGCAGCGTGCTGATCACCAGGCCGGCCATCACGATCGGCATCGTCCGGTCCGGGTCGAGGAAGCTCTGCAGCAGCTGGATGCCGACGGGCAGCGTCTGCAGGTCGGGGTCGGAGGACGAGATCAGCAGCGTCCAGATGTACTCGTTCCAGGTGCCGATGAAGGTGATCAGCCCGAGCGTGATCGCCACCGGCTTGGTCTGCGGGAGCACGATCAGCCGCCAGGTCTGCCACTGGTTGGCGCCGTCGATCTTGGCCGCCTCGAGCATCTCGTCCGGCAGCGACACCATGAACTGCCGCATCAGGAAGATCCCGAACCCGGACACCGTGAACGGCAGGATCAGCGAGATCAGGCTGGTGGTCAGCCCGCCGTCGCCGCCGCGGCCGAGGATGTCGTTGCCGCCGGCCAGCGGCCAGTTCAGCATGATCAGGAAGGTCGGGATCAGCAGCAGGAACGGCGGCAGCATCATCGTCGCCAGGATGAACCGGAAGATCACCGCCCGGCCGCGGAACCGCAGCTTCGCCAGCGCGTACCCGGCCATCGACGACGTGATCAGTACGGAGACGGTGACGCTGACCGTGACGATCACACTGTTCTTGAACAACCGGGGCAGCTCCAGCTGGGAGAACGCCTCCTTGTAGTTGTCCAGGTTGAACGACTCGGGCAGCAGCTTGTACGGGATCACGCCGTACTCGCCCGCGCCCTTGAACGAGCTCATCACCATGTCCAGGAACGGCATCACCATCGCCACCGCGCCGAGGATCACCACCAGGTACGCGAACCACGGGAACTTGCCGCGCCGCCGTTTCACGAGGTCTCCTCTCCACGCCGCCGGGCGACCCACAGCTGCAGCAGCGTGATCGCCAGGATGATCACGAACAGCACCATCGCCATCGCGCTCGCCGTACCCCACGCGCCGTACTTGAACGCGCGCTGGTACATCTCGAACGCGGCCACGTTGGTGGCGTTCACCGGGCCGCCGTCACCGGTCATCACGATGATCAGCGCGAACGACTGCAACCCGCCGATGAACTGCGTGATCAGGACGAACAGCAGCGCCGGCCGCAGCAACGGCAGCGTGATCGACCAGAACATGTGCCACGCGTTGGCGCCGTCCATCTCGGCCGCCTCGTAGTACATGTCCGGGATCGCCTTCAGGCCGGCGGTCAGGATCAGTACCGCGCCGCCGATCGACGCCCAGGCGTGCACGACGGTCACCGACGGCAGCGCGTACGAGGCATCGGACAGGAAGCCGACGCTGTTCACGCCGAGCTTGTTCAGCACCGCGTTGATCAGCCCGGCCGGCTGGTACATCATCTTCCAGACATTGCCGATGGCAACCACCGTGGCGACCACCGGCAGGAAGTACAGCACCCGCCAGAAGCCCTGGAAGGACAGCCGGTCGATGCAGTAGGCCACCAGTACGGAGCCGAAGGTCGCCATGAACACCGCGCCGAACGCGAACAGCAGTGTGTTCACCAGGATCGGCTTCACGAACGTGCCGTCGAAGCTGAGCACTTCCTTGAAGTTCGCGATCCCGGACCACTTCATCGTGCCCAGGTCGAAGCCGCCCCAGTTCGAGAACGCGAGCACGATCGCGAAGATGAACGGCAGGATCAGGAAGATGCAGAAGAAGAGCAGCGCCGGCGACAGGAACAGGTACGCCGCGCGCCCTTCCCGGTGCAGCTTGCCGGGCCGCGAGACCGGCGCCGCCACGGTGTGGTCGGTGCCGGCCTTGCTGACCGCGGTCGTCATTGCGGCTTGACCGCCTTCGCCGCCTGCGCCAGCGCGTCATCGGGGCTGGCACCGTTGGTCAGTACGCCCATGATCGCGTTGTGCAGTGCCGTCTTCGCCTCGTACGCGCCGGGCTGGTTCGGCTCGGCCATCGCGTACGTGGCCGCCTCGTAGATCGGCGCCATGTTCGGGTCGGCCAGCGACTTCTTGTACTCCTCCTGGTCCGCCGTCCGCGGCGGGATCAGGCCCTGGTCGGCGAGCCACTTGCCGGTCTCGGTGACGTTCCCGCTGGCAGCCTTGTGCTCGTTCATCCAGGTGAGGAACTTCCACGCCTCGGCGGCGTGCTTGCTGCGCTCGTTCACGCCCATGAAGAACCCGTACGCCAGCGAGCCCTTGCTGCCCGGCGTCGGGCCCGGGATCGCGGCGACACCGACGTCGGTGCCGTACTTGTCCTTCATCTGGGTCTTCAGGCTGCCGATCCACCAGCCGGCCTGGATCGCCATCGCGACGCCGCCGCTGCGGAACTGCTTGGTCGGCGAGATCGACGGGTTGGTCGCCTTCGCGGCGGCCAGGTCGGCCTCGAACTTGAGCGCCGCCTTGCCCTGGTCGTTGTCGAACTGCGGCGAGCCGTCCGGACCGAGGAACTTGCCGCCGGCCGAGTTCAGCAGCGATAGGAACGGGTGTACGGACTTGTTGTCGCCGTCCTGGATCAGGCTCAGGCCCTCGACCTGAATGTTGCCCTTGGCATCACGCTTGACCGTCTTCTTGGCCGCGTCGGCGAGCTCGGCCCAGGTCGTCGGCGGCTTGGTGATACCGGCCGCGGCGAGGATCTTCTTGTTGTAGAACAGCACGTACGTGTTCAGCTCGGTCGGGTACCCGAGCAGGGTGTCGCCGGTGGTGACCGCACCGAGCGCGGCCGGGCTGTACTCGGCCTTGATCTTCTTGCTGATGTCGTCCGGGACCTTCGCGACCACGTTCGCCTTCATCAGCTGGCCGCCCCACAGCCCGTACGCGCTGACGATGTCCGCGCCCCGGCCGCCGGTCTGCCGGACCGTCATCGTGGTGAGCAGGTCGTCGAACTTGACCACCTGTGCCTTCACCTGGATCTTCGGGTTGTCCTTGTTCCACTCCTGGATCATCTTGTCCAGGCCTTCCTTGGACGGCCCGTCGCTGTAGTGGCTGAGCAGGGTCAGCTCGACCTTGTCCCCACTGCCGCCGCCGCTGGAGCCGCCGCTGCCGCAAGCCGCCGCCGTGGCCAGCAAACCGGCTGCAACGGCAAGACTCAGTCCTCTCGAGATGCGCATCTCATTCCTTCCCGTCGGCCGGGAGCAGCTGCGCCCGGAGGATGGTGAACGTGCGGGTGATGTCGAACCCCGTCTTCAGATACAGCTGTCCGGCCGCCGACTTCTCGCCGGTCCACAGGAACCAGGCGGAATGTGCCCCCGCGGCAACCATCCGTTCCAGCGTCAGGTGCAGCAGCACCTTGCCCAGCCCGGTCCCGCGGGAGGCCGGCAGCACCCCGAACGGCCCGAACCGGTCGATCACACTCTCGTACGTGCCGTGCATCGCCCAGCCGAGAATCCGGCCGCCGGGTTCGCGCGCCACCACGATCCGCTCCAGCGGCAGACCGGACACGACACCTTCGCGGATCGCCCGCGACCAGTCCGGGTTGAACTCGTTGCCGGCGATCGAGATCAGCTCGGTCAGCTCGTCACCCGATGGTGTACCGAACGTGTACCCGTCCGCGAGCAGGGCGTCGATGCGCTTGCGTACATCGTCCGGAATCGCGTACCCGACCAGGCTCCGGTCCATCGCGACCGCGTCGTACTGCTTCGCGAACCCGAGGCCGGCCAGCAGTTTCGCCGCGGCCGGGTAGCGCGTGGCGTCCAGGCCGGGGAGGAAGTAGTTCGGCGTGTACGAGGAGAAGAACACCTCGGTCCGCCCGTGCGACCGGAGCCAGTCGGTCGCCGCGGTCAGCAACTCCCGGCCGATCCCCTGGCCCTGATGGTCCGGATGCACGAAGAAGAACGGAATCCAGCCCGAGGCCGGTTCGAGGTCGTCGGCGTCGACCGCGATCAGCCGCCGGATCGCCAGTGCCGCGCCGACAATCTGATCATTGATCACGGCAACCTGAAGACCGGCCGGATCGAAGTTGCGGTCCAGCAGGAACAGGTCGCGGAGCCGCTGGTAGCCGATCGGGTCGGCCGGTGCCGCTGCCGTCCAGGCTGCCGCCAGCGCCGGCCCGTCACCGACCTGGAACGAACGGATCATCACACAGTCCTTTCGTAGAGCAGTACGCCCGGCCGGACCCAGTCCGCGGGAGTGGTTGCCGGAGGCAAGAGATCGAGCGGGTCGTCGCCGGCCTCGAGGGCCTTGGTCAGCGAGTCCGATCCCCACAGCTTGTCCAACGACGGCAGCAAGCCGAAGTCATCCGGATAAAGCTCCTTCAGCACCCGGAGCATCACCAGCGCGGTCCGTACCGGCTCGAACGCCTCGCGATCGACGAGGTGCAACTGAACACCTGACACCGGTTGACCGGCGTGCTTGCTGAACACCGGCTCGAACCAGGTCCGCCGGAAGATCACGCCCGGCAGGTCGCAGGCTTGCAGCGCGGGAACGAGGCGATCGTCGACGTACGGCGCGCCGATCGTCTCGAACGGCCGCGTCGTCCCGCGTCCCTCGCTCAGGTTCGTGCCTTCGAACAGTCCCGTCCCGGGATAGACCAGCGCGGTGTCCGGCGTCGGCATGTTCGGCGACGGCGGCACCCAGGGCAACCCGGTGACGGTCGAGTCCCGCTGCCAGCCTTCGACGGTGACGACTGTTGCCTCGCCCAACTGCTTGGCGAGCTCGCCGACGGTCAGCCCGTGCCGGAGCGGGATCGGCGCCCGGCCGACGAAGCTCTCGAACCCGGGCTGCAGCATCGGTCCTTCGACCTTCACACCGCCGAGCGGGTTCGGCCGGTCCAGTACGACGAACGGCTTGCCCAGCCGGGCCGCCGCCTGCTGGCAGTCGTACATCGTCCAGACGTAGGTGTAGAACCGCGCGCCGATGTCCTGGATGTCGAACAGCAGCACGTCGACGTCCGCGAACAGCTCGTCGAGCTGCTCTCCTTCTTTCAAGTACGTGTCGAACACCGGGAGGCCGGTGTCGGGATCGATCCCTTCGGCTTCACTCGCCCCCGCCTGCGCGGTGCCGCGCAGACCGTGCTCGGGGCCGAACAGCGCGGTCAACGGCAGACCGGCCGCCCGCAACGCCACTGACGTCGGGGTGAGATCCGGCAGTACGCCGGTGAAGTTCGTGATCAGTCCGAGGCGCCCGTCGGGCACCAGCCCCCGGTCCTCGGCCAGACGCTGTGCGCCGGTCCGGACCATCATTGCTACCACCAACCAACCCAGTTCAAGGATCGTGCAGGAACTAGGTTGAAAACTTACCGACGCGATCGGCAGAAGGTCAATGGATTACGGTCACGGTTTGGTCCACGTCATGGAATGCTGTGTTGTCCACTCCGTGGAAGGAAGGGTCTCAAAGCCGCCAAGAAGTCGTCCAGCCGCTCCGCGTGCACCCAGTGGCCGGCCTCCGGTACCTCGACGTACGCGACGTTCGGGAAGTACTCGGCGATCGTTGCACGATGCACCGGTTGTACGTAGTCCGACTTGCCGCCGTAGATGAACAACGTCGGCTCGGCGTAAGTCAGCCCGGCCGCCTCGCTGGGCCAGCCGGAAATCGCAGGCAGTGCTGCTTCGATCACCGGCAGGTTCGGCCGCCAGCGCGCCCCGTCCGCATCCATGATCAGGTTCTGCAGCAAGAACGCCCGCGTACCAGGCGTCGGCACCGCCTCCACCAGCTGCGCATCCACATCGGCGCGCCGGGTCACCGACGACAGATCCGCCGCCCGCATCGCCCGCGCGTACTCGACGAACGCCGGCGGGTACGTGATCGGTGCCGCGTCGACGACGATCAAGCGCTCGACCACGGCCGGGTACCGCAGCGCCGTGTACATCGCTGTCTTGCCGCCCATCGAATGCCCGACCAGTGCGACCGGTCCGGTCCCGAGCGACTCGATCGTCTCGCGGACATCGTCAGCCATCTCCGGGTAGCTCATCGTCGGTACGTGCGGTGAGCCGCCGTGATTGCGCAGGTCGAACGCGTACACCCGGTGCCGGTCCGCGAGCCGGCGCGCGGCGGTCATCCAGTTCCGGCCGGAGCCGAACAGGCCGTGCATCACCACGACCGGCGTACCCGACTCACCGTACGAAGTCACCGGGAGCTTCATCAACACACCTTCCAGTACTGATTGTTCAGTGGCCGCGCTTGGTCTGGTGACAGCGCTGTCAGTGGCTGCGCTGCCAGCAGGCCGAGTGCCAGTGCCGCCGCTCGTCCAGCGACTGACCGCCGGAGATCGCGCCGAGCAGACTCTGGTTCTCCGGCCACACCACCACATGCGGCGTCCCGGGCAGGATCTGCTGGTCACACCCGGGGCAGCGGTACGACTTCGCCGACGCCGACCCCGAGACCCGCCGGACGATCCACTCACCGCCGGCCTTCTGCTCCCGGTTCTGGGTACCACCAAGCAGCGGCCGGTCACTGACCGGCCGCTGCCATTTGGAAGGCTTTCGGCGCGACATAGCCCCTCAAGGCTAGCCGCACCGGCTAGTTCACTGACGCGCGACCGCGTACGCGGCGCAACCGATCAGCTCCATCGACACCTGGAGACGCTCCAGGCTGACGTTCTTCGCGATCGTGTCCTCCGGCGAGTGGTACGGCGGCTCCAGGTACGACGGTGCGATCTCGCCCCGCCAGGAGAAGTTCGCGGACGCGATCCCGACCTCCTGGAAGGACTGGTGGTCGGAGGCGCCACGCTGAACCGGGCCGACCAGTTGCGAGTCGTACCCGAGTCGTTGCCCAGCGCCCCGGACCGAGTCCGTCGCGGCGTTGGCGAGCCCGGTGAAGGACAGCAGCCAGTACGTCACCGCGGGGTCCCAACTGGTCGCGACCATGTCGTTCTGGAAGACGGCCTGGTACCGGTCGCGCTGATCCTGGGCG
Organism: Kribbella hippodromi; assembly: GCF_039531045.1. NCBI lineage: Bacteria > Bacillati > Actinomycetota > Actinomycetes > Propionibacteriales > Kribbellaceae > Kribbella > Kribbella hippodromi. The sequence goes on from NZ_BAAAPH010000009.1 coordinate 84,966, forward strand.
AGCTGCGCCACGTGATAGCGGGAGCCGATCAGGCCCTGCTCCTCCGAGCCCCAGAGCGCGAACCGCAGCGTCGCGTTCGTCGGGATCCGGCTGAACACGCGGGCCAGCTCCATCGTCAGCACGGTGCCGGAGCCGTCGTCGTTCGCGCCCGGTGCGCCGATCACCGAGTCGTAGTGACCACTCACCATCACGATCGGGCCGTTCGTACCCGACTTGCCGCGCCGCTCGCCGATCACGTTGTTCGAGATCAGGCCGCGGTGTGCCGAGGTACTGATCTTCAACGGCAATGAGGTGACAACAGCAAGGGCCTCGCGGATCAGCCGCTTCTGCACCTGCGCGACGCCGATCACCGGGATCGGCGCGTCGGTCAGCCCGGCCGGCGAGAACGCCGACGCACGCCGCGGGTACACCTGGTCGGCCGGCAGCAGGATCACGCCGACCGCGCCACGGCTGGCGGCCTCCGCGACGAACGCGGGCCGCGCGGCCGCGGTGTCGTCGGCGATCACGATCGCGCCGCGTACGTCAGCCGGCCAGACCGGAGCGGTCGCCGCGCCGGCGTCGCGTACCGGACCCTCCACGGTCACGTCCAGCTTGCCGCCCGGCGCGGCACCGGCCTGCCAGCAGATGTCGTCCGGCAGCATGCCGCGGACGTCGGTGATCTGGGCCAGGAACTTGTCGGCCACTGGGAACGGCTCGAGCCGGGTCCGGTACCCGAACTTGTCCAGCTGCCCGGCGATGTAGTCGGCAGCGCGCTTCTCGCTCGCCGTGCCGCCGATCCGCGGGCCGATCTTCTCGGACAGCACCTGCAGGTGCTGCAGCGCGCGGTCCGAGGACAGGCCGGACACGATCTCCCGGTCGTACCGGTCCAGCTTCGGCTTGTTCACCGCCCCGGGCCGAAGGTCGTCGACACCCCAGGCAGGCGTGGCGGCGGTCAGTGCGGTCGCGGCGGTGACGCCGGCGGCAGCGCCGAGCAGTCCCCGGCGACTCAGACCGGATCGTTCGGTCATGTAGGTCTCCTCACGAGAGGTGGGCGGCCCCGAGAGCCCAGACCGTAACCGACGTGCGACTGAGTCGCCTAGGGGTTACTCGTGAATGCGAGGGGTTCCCCCGGGATCGTTACGCCTGCGCGCGAAGTTCGGCGCCGACCTCGTGCATGTGGCGCAACCCCATTCGGTACGAATCGATCAGACCCGTTGAAAGATAGGGCATTCCGATCTTCTCGCAGTACGCCTTGACCATCGGCTGCGCGAACCGCAGATTGGCCCGCGGCATGCTCGGGAAGAGGTGGTGCTCGATCTGGTAGTTGAGCCCGCCCATCATCCAGTCGATCACCAGACCGCCGTTCACGTTCCGCGACGTCAGCACCTGCTTCTCCAGGTGACCCCAGTTGGTGTCGTCCTCCGGCATCTCCATGCCCTTGTGGTTCGGCGCGAACACGCTGCCGAGGTGCAGGCCGAAGATCATGTGGTGGACCAGCGCGAACACCAGCGCCTGGGCCGGCGACATGATCAGGAACAGCGCGGTGAAGTACAGCATCAGGTGCGCCGCCATCAGCCCGAGCTCGACCTTCTGCTCGCGCTTGCGGGCGAGCAGAAAGCGGATGCTCGACACCTTGAGGTTGAAACCCTCCAGGGTCAGCAGCGGGAAGAAGATCCGCGCCTGGTTCCGGGTCAGCCAGCCCTCCAGGCCCTTCCGGCCGGACGCCTGCTCGAGGGTCCAGACCAGTACGCCCTCGCCGACGTCCGGGTCCTTGTCGGTGTGGTTCGGGTTGGCGTGGTGCCGGTTGTGCTTGTCGTTCCACCACGCGTAGCTCATGCCCAGCAGCAGGTTGCCGTGCAGCATCCCGACCCAGTCGTGCAGCTTGCGCGAGCTGGCGATCTGCTGGTGCCCCGCATCGTGCCCGAAGAACGCCGCCCGGGTGGTCAGAACCCCCAGCGGAAGCGCGAGCAGCAGTACCCACCAGGACGCGCCGACGACGGCGATCCCGGCCCAGGTGAGCGCCATCAAGGCGACGTTGATCCCGATCGCCATCGCGTACGCGGCCGTCCGCCGCTCCAGCAAACCGGCCGACTTGATCTCGCGCAGCAGCGGCGAGAAATCACTTCCGCGGGCAGGGGGAGCTAACACAGGTGGCTGAGCCATCAGGTCCTCGTCTCGGGTTCGGTGGGGGGCCTAGGCGTACAGCCGCGGCCAGCGTACGGCATCAATCCTTGTCGCCCTAACCGCGGAAAACATGAGTGCTACTACCCGGAGTGACCGGGGAGCTGAGGCCCGGGCCCTGGTGGAGTTAACTCCCCTGAGCCAGATCCCACGCTGGGTCATGATGGAGGCATGACAACCGTCGCCCTCACCGAGGCACCGCCGATGCGGTACCCGCGGCTCGCGCAGCCCTGGATCGCGCTCTTCCTCGCCATCGTGGCCGAGCTCGGGATCGCGCTGTTCGTGCTCGGCGTGGTGTCCGTGCCGCTGATTGCGGTCTGGGTCGGTATCCCGCTACTCCTCGTGGTCGTACCGACCACCCGCTGGTTCGCGAACTGCCACCGGACGATGCTGGCCGGCTTCCTCGGCGAGCGCATTCCGCGGCCGTACAAGCAGCCGCCGCTGCCCGGCATGCTGATGCGAATCCGGACGATCATGACCGACCCGCAGACCTGGCGGGACCTGATCTGGCTGCTGGTGAACGCGATCTTCGGCTTCACGCTCTGCCTGCTGAGCGCGGTGCTGTTCCTCGCCGGGCTGTTCTACCTGGTCTACCCGCTGCTGGTCGGAGTCACCCCGGAGGGTGTCTTCACCGAGCCGTTCGGCGGCCTGTTCACGGTGAACTTCGGCACCAGCTTCCTGATGATGCCGGTCGCGCTGCTCGCGTTCCTGATCTGGCAAGGCGCCGGTGAGCGGCTGCTGAAGGCGAACGCGTTCATGGCCCGTTCGCTGCTCGGCCCGACCGAGAGCGCCAAGCTGGCGATGCGGGTCCAGGAGCTGTCCGAGTCCCGCGCGGAGACGGTCGACACCCAGGCGGCCGAGCTGCGCCGGATCGAGCGGGACCTGCACGACGGCGCCCAGGCCCGGCTGGCCGCGCTGAGCATGAACCTCGGGATGGCCGAGGAGATGGTGGCCCGCGACCCGGCCCAGGCGGCGGCGCTGCTGACCGAGGCGCGCGAGTCGGCCAGCACGGCGCTGTCCGAGCTGCGTGACCTGGTCCGCGGCATCCACCCGCCGGTGCTCGCCGACCGCGGCCTCGAGGGCGCGGTCAAGGCGCTCGCGCTGACCTGCCCGTTCAAGGTCGACGTCACCTTCGACGTCCCCGGCCGGCCGGCCGCCCCGGTCGAGTCGGCGGCGTACTTCGCGGTCGCCGAATGCCTCGCGAACGCGGTCAAGTACTCGGCCGCGACGAACGCCTGGATCCAGATCACGCACGAGGAAGAGAAGCTGCACATGATCGTCGGCGACGACGGCGTGGGAGGTGCCTCGATCAAGCCCGGTGGCGGTCTGTACGGTATCGAACGGCGGCTGGCCGCCTTCGACGGTACGTTGACCGTGGTGAGCCCGAACGCCGGGCCGACCACCGTGATCATGGAGCTGCCTTGCGAGTCCTCATCGCTGAAGACCACGCCCTCCTCCGGGACGGCCTGATCCGCCTGCTGGAGGCGCACGACTTCGAGGTCGTGGAAGCGGTCGACAACGGGCCCCGGCTGGTACCCGCGCTGGTGGAGCACCGGCCGGACGTCGCGGTCGTGGACGTCCGGCTGCCACCGACGTTCACCGACGAGGGCCTGCGGGCCGCGATCGACGCCCGCAGCCAGGTCCCCGGCCTGCCGATCCTGGTGCTGTCCCAGTACGTCGAGCAGCTGTACGCCCGGGAGCTGCTCACTGGCGGCGGAGGCGGCGTCGGGTACCTGCTCAAGGACCGGGTCTCGAACGTCGCCGAGTTCCTGGACGCCGTCCGCCGCGTCGCCGGTGGTGGCACCGCGATGGACCCGGACGTGATCGGTCAGCTCCTCGCCCGGAACACCAAGGACTCCCCGGTCAGCCGGCTCACGCCCCGCGAGTCCGAGGTGCTCGGCCTGATGGCCGAAGGCCGGTCGAACGCGGCCATCGCCGGCGCGCTGTTCGTCACCGAGAAGGCGGTCAGCAAGCACACCAACAACATCTTCGCCAAGCTCGACCTGCCGCCGTCGGAAGACGACAACCGCCGCGTGATGGCGGTCCTGACCTATCTGTCGTCGCGCTGAAAGCTCCCGGTCCGGATTCGGCTCAGGAACTCGCGGGTGCGCGGCTCGCGGGGGTTCTCCAGGACCTGCGCGGGCGGGCCGAGCTCCAGCGGGCGGCCGCGGTGCAGGAAGCAGACCTGGTCGGCGACGTCGCGGGCGAAGCCCATCTCGTGGGTGCAGACGAGCATCGTCATCCCCTCCGACTTCAGCTCGCGGAGCAGGTCGAGCACCTCGCCGACGAGCTCCGGGTCGAGCGCCGACGTGACCTCGTCGAGCAGCAACAGCTGCGGTGAGTTGACCATCGCGCGCGCGATCGCGGCCCGCTGCTGCTGACCACCGGAGAGTTCGTCCGGCCGGGCCGCCGCCTTGTCCGCGAGGCCGACCCGTTCCAGCATCTGCAAAGCGCGCGCCCGGGCGGCGTCCCGCGGCACCTTGTGGACCCGGATCGGGGCCAGCGTGATGTTGTCCAGCACGCTCAGATGCGGAAACAGGTTGTACGACTGGAAGACGATCCCGATCCCGGACCGGACCTCGTCCGCGTCGATGCGGGGATCGGTGATGTCGACGCCATCCAGCTCGACCACACCGTCGTCGACGGTCTCGAGCAGGTTCACGCAGCGCAACAGCGTCGACTTCCCGGAGCCGGACGCCCCGATCAGGACCACGCACTCCCCCGCCGCGACTTCCAGATCGAAACCGTCGAGAACGACGTTCTCGCCGTACGCCTTCCGGACGCCGCGGATGCTCAGCAAGTTGGTCATACCGGTCCACCTCCCCCGCCGTACCAGCCTTGTTTGCGGGCCACGTAATCGGTCAGTCGCGTCAACGGGATGGTCAGCGCGACGAAGAGCAGTCCGGCCACTACGTACGGTGTGAAGTTGAAGTCGATCGCGGTTTCGAGCTGGGCGGCCCGGATCGCGTCGATCACGCCCAGTACGGCGATCAGGCCGGAGTCCTTTTGCAGGCTGACGAAATCGTTGAGCAGCGGCGGAAGCACACGGCGTACGGCCTGCGGCAAGACGACGAAGCGCAGCGTCTGCCGGTAGGTCAGTCCGAGTGAACGCGCCGCGGCCCGTTGGGACGGATGCACCGACTCGATCCCGGCGCGGAAGACCTCGGCGACGTACGAGGAGTACGTCAGCACGAGGGCCGCCCCGCCCCAGATCACCGCCTGATTGGGCAGTCCCCGCAACTGCAACGCGGGTACGCCGAAACCGAGCAGGAAGATCACCAGCAGGAGCGGCAGGCCACGAAACACATCCGTGTACGCCGCCGCGAACACCCGCAACGGGAAGAAGATCGGCCCGCGCAGCGTACGCATGATGGCCAGCGTCATCCCGATCACCACGATCAGGACCGCGCAGACCAGCATCACCCGGACGTTCAGCCAGAGGCCCTGGGCAACGATCGGGAGCGCTTCCCAGCCGCGATGGACGTCGAAGAACGTCTCCCGGACCCGCGGCCAGCCGGGCGTCGAGGTGACGCCCACGACGACCAGCGCGAGCAGGATCACCGAGCTGACCGCGGCGATCAGAGTCGATCGCCGGGCCTGCCGGCTGCGGTACGCGATCCGGTCCCGCTGGAGCGCCGACGGTTCCCAGTGCGTCACGAGAGCTCGGGAGCGCCGGACTCGGTCAAGTACTGCTTCTGCAGGTTGGCGAGCGTGCCGTCCGACTTGAGCGCGTCGACCGCCTGCGAGACACAGCCGGTCAGCTTCGAACCCTTGGCGAGTACGAAACCGAACTGCTCCGCCTTGCCGCTGGACGGCAGCTGGCCGACGATCTTGCCGTTGTCGAGCTGCGCCCCGGTCATGTAGAACGCGGTCGGCAGGTCCACCACGATGCCGTCGATCTGCTTGTTCTTCAGCGCCTGCACGGCCAGGTCGTTGGTGTCGAACACGGCCGGGGTCTGCTTCGGCTTCACGATGTCACGGAGATCGGTGTAACTCGTCGTACCCACCTGAGCACCGAGTTTCGCGTCCGCCAGCTCGGCCACGGACTTGGCGTTCGCGATCTTGCTGCCGGCGGTGGTGATCACGGTCTGGCGGACGTCGTAGTACCCGGACGAGAAGTCGACCGCCTTGCTCCGGTCCGCCGAGATCGAGACCTGGTTCACATCCAGGTCGAATGCCTTCGGGCCGGGCGCGAACGCGGTGTTGAACTGGACCGTCAGCCACTTCACCTCGGTCGCCTCGAACCCGAGTTTCTTCGCCACCGCGTAGGTGACGGCCGACTCGTACCCCTTGCCGTTGCTCGGATCGTTGCCGCTGAACCACGGCTCGTACGCCGGTTTGTCGGTCCCGACAGTCAACGTGCCGGCGGTCTTCACCGCCAGCTTGTCCTTGGCGCAGGCCTCCGCGCCCGACGGCGTCGCCGCCGCACCGGACGAATTGTCCTCCGGTGCGCACGCACCCAACCCCACCAGGGCCAGCACCGCCAGGCCCGCCATTGCACGCGTTCTCATGCGGAGCATGCTAAGTCCTCCGCCGGTATGCGGTGGGGCTTGATCCAGTGTGCAGACGGAAGCGGGTCGAGAAGTACAGCGGATCGGCGTACCCGACGGCGGCGGCGACCGAGGCGACCGAGCGGCTGGTGAGTTCCAGCAGGCGGGCCGCGGCGTCCAAGCGGCGGCGTTCCACGAACTGCTGCGGACCCACGCCGAGCTGCTCGCGGAACAGGTGCGCGAACCGGGACACCGAGAGGTTGACCGCGCGGGCCAGCCGCGGGACGTCCAGGGTCGCGGTCAGGTCCTGGTCGATCAGCTCGATCGCGCGCAGCAACCGGTCGTCGATCTGGACCGCCTTCGGGTTCTGCGTGTCGCACCAGAGCAGCGCGGCCTCGAGCGAGTTCGCGCTCAGCTGCTCGGCCTGGGGAAGCACACTGTGCTGGTGGCGTACGGCGTCGCGCAGATGCTCGGTGATCCGGTCGAAGGTGGGCGTGGCCGGATGGAGCTGAACGATGCCGGGAGCAACTTCCGGCCAGTCGAGGAGCGGGAGCCAATCCGGTTTCGGGTTCACATGCGCGTACAGGAACTGCCAGCGGTCGCCGACGGTGCCGTAGTCGTGCAGGACGCCCGGACGGATCAGCGTGACGCTGCCGGGCAGTGCGGGGAGCTGACCGAATCGTCCCTGGCCGGCGAGCGTGTGGACGAGCAGCCAGTCGGTCGTACCGCGGTGCCGATAGGTCGCGTACTCAGGCCCTTCGTCGAACTCACCGGTCACCAGCCGGCGTACGGCCGGGTGCGGCGACTCAGCAGGATATCGAAGGTTCACAGCTCGATAGACTATCGTCGCTCCGGGTGCCGCGCCGCATCCTGAAGGCATGACAGTTGTCGACGTTTACCAGCAGGACGGCATCGTCCAGGTCCCCCAGTTGCTCGATCCGGCCGAGGTCGAGCGGGTCCGCACAGTGTTCATGGAGCAGGTCGCGGTGGATCATTCGCTCGCGATCGACGACGGCGTACCGGACGACGATCCGCTGGCGAAGTACCCGCGGTTCGTGCACCCGCACCGGCGGACCGACACCGACGCGGGGAAGGTCGCGCTGGAGCTGATGCTCGACAGCCGGATCCTCGATGTTGTCCAGGCGCTGATCGGGCCCGCGCTCGGCGCCCAGTCGATGTTCTACTTCAAGCCGCCGGGCGCCCGCGGGCAGGCGCTGCACCAGGACAACACATTCCTGCGCGCCGATCCCGAAACCTGCCTGGCCGCCTGGATCGCGGTCGATGACGTGGACGCGGACAACGGCGGGCTCGCGGTCGTCCCCGGCTCGCACCGCACCGACCTGCTCTGCCCCGAGCCGGCCGACCTGACCGAGTCCTTCACCAACGCCGAGGTCCCGGTCCCGGCCGGCCTGACCAAGGTCCAGACCAAGATGAAGGCCGGCGACGTCCTGTTCTTCCACGGCAGCGTCGTCCACGGCTCCCGCCCGAACACCACCCCGGACCGCTTCCGCCGCGCCCTGATCTTCCACTACATCCCCGAAGACAGCGTCGAAATCGCCGCCTTCTACAACCCCCTCATCCGCCCCGACCGCCGCCAAACCATCCTCCCCGAAGCCCTCGGCGGCGGCCCCTGCGGCGACTACGCGGAGATGGAACCGTGACGGTGCAGTAGGCCGAGGTACGCGGCCGACTTGTACTCACCCGAACACCCCGACCCCAACACATCGAGACCGCCCGCACCGGCCCGCACGGCGGTCTCGATGTCGGGGTGCGCACGAAGCAGACCACCACCCAGTACAACCCGGTCCACTTCTTGCACCCCGATCGCCTCGACCAGACAGCGAGCCACAAGTTCGAGTTCCTCCGCCGACATCGGCGTCGAGAGCGCATGCCCGCCAATCTGCGCATCCAGACAGCCGAGCCGCCCACACCCAGCACAGACCTTGTCGCCGAACGAGGTCAGATGGCCGAACTCAACCGGTACAGCTTCCCCGTCGCGGACCCCGACCGCGCCGACACCGGTGCCGATCCCGACGTACAACGTGATCCCCGGGGGCCGGCCGAGCAGTAGCCACTCTCCGATCGCCGCGGCCTCTGCGTCGTTCATCGAAAGCACCGGAGGCGACGCCATCCCCAGTTCGTCGCTGATGTGCACGTCCATCCAGCCGAGATGGTGCGCACCTCGTACCCGATCCCCTTCCACCAGCCCCGGCGCGGCAACCAGCCAGGGCAGATCCCGGTACTCGGCCGGCTGCACCTCTCGCACCGGTGCACCCGAGTCGATCAGCAGGGCCTGACTCGACGAACCGCCGACCTCGATTGTCAGCATGGTGGTCCTCATCGGTTTGGAGAGTCTCGTGGGCCGGTGCGCCAGCCGGGTGGGCCGGTGCCGCGGCCTGAGGTGGTGGGGCCGTTCGGGTCTTGCTTGAGGGGGATGGTGGTGGGGACGACCAGGCCCGAGTTGGTCATTCGGTGGAGGTCCATCAGGCGGAGGTCGAGGCGGTTCTCGGTACCTCGGGTGAGGGGTTGTGGGGCTGGGCGGGCGTTGTGCAGGTCTATCGCGGTCTCGACCACGTGCCGGACCGGAGGTTCCAGATCGGTGCGATCGAGCAGCGTCGTGGCGGTGCTGAGGAAGAACTGCTGTTCGGCGGGTGTGGGTGGGCGGTTGCGTTCGTCGAGGATCGTCTGCCGGGCACCGTGCGGTGCCGGCATCAAGCCGAGGTCGTCGCGATGGTTCTCGTACAGGACGTTGCCGTCGCGATCGACCACATAGATGTCGTCGAACTGGGCAAGGAGCTCGGCAGCGTGGGCCGCGTCGGGCATGCCGGCGGCGGCTTCGTCGTGGAGTTCCTTTTCCAGCCACCTCCCGAACCCGATCGAGTCCTTCGACCGCTGATACCGGTCCGCCATCCCGAGCAGGCTGTTGGCCTCGTTGGTGGCGATGAAGACGGCCGCCATCCGGTACCCATGCGGACGGAAGCCGCTCACCCAGAAATCGGTGGCCACTTCCGACCCCAGCGGGCTGCTGGCGATCACGTCGTACTGCTGGGTGCGCAGATGATTCAGCACGTGGTCGCGCAGATCCTCCGGCAGACTCCGCGCGATGACCAGGTTGCCGTCGAGCCCGTTCGCGCGCATGTTCGCGTCGAAGCGTGGATGCGCCGGCGGGTCGTCGTCGCGGTCGTACACCGCCACCCGCTCGGCGCCAAGCGCGGCCTGGATCAGCGCCTGGACCGTCGACTTGCCGGCCGCCGGCTGGCCGCCGATCACGATCAGGAACGGGCGTTGACCAGGGAGCCGGACCGGGACCACCCGCGGCGTGATCTGGAGGATGCGGCGCTTGCGCACCGCCGCCTGCTCCGCCTCGGTCAGTGCCGGATCGACGCTCACCGGTCGAGCTCGGCGCGGAGTTCGGCCAGCAGGTCCGGGTAGCGGCGGATCACCTCGGCTCGCTCGAACGCACTCATCGCGTCCCGGCGCCGGAACTCGTCGTCGTAGAACGCGAGCCGCTCCGCCGCACGCGTCCCACCGTCCCGGCTGAGCAGGCTGTTGCAGCACGAGACAACGGCTTGAATCAGGTCGTGAACCTGCTCGCGTTCGATCCGCTCCGCGTGGCTCAGCGGCGCGATCGCACGCCCGCCGAGCGCCGCCGTGATGTGCTGCCGCCCCATCTCATCGCCAGGCACCGCGCCTCCGCCCTCTCAAGGAAGGGCAAAGCTACCTGGATCAGGCGTAGTCGCGGAAGCCTCTGCTCGTTTTGCGACCCAGGTACCCGGCCGTCACCAGGTGCTCCAGCAGCGGCGCGGGCGCGAAGCCGGGCTCGCGGAACTCCAGGTACAGCGTGCGCTGGATCGCCAGCGACACATCCAGCCCGACCACGTCGAGCAGCGCGAACGGCCCCATCGGCAACCGGCAGCCGAGCTTCATCGCGGCGTCGATGTCGTCCACGCCGGCGTAGTGCGCCTCCAGCATCCGGACGGCATCGTTCAAGTACGGGAACAGCAGCGCGTTCACGATGAAACCGGCCCGGTCCCCGCAGCGTACGGGATGCTTGCCCGCGGCAACTGCTACGGCAGCGGCCGTGTCCGCGACATCCGGCGCGGTGGCAACCGTACTGACCACCTCGACCAGCTGCATCACCGGCGCCGGGTTGAAGAAGTGCAGCCCGATCACGTCGGCCGGCCGCTTCGTCGCCATCGCCAGGTCGATCACCGGCAACGACGAAGTGGTCGTGGCCAGAATCGCGCCCGGTTTGCAGATTTCGTCGAAGCTCTCGAACAGTGCCTGCTTGACGCTCAGTTCCTCGACCACGGCCTCGATCACCAGGTCGACGGAGGCAAGATCGTCCAGCTTCGCCGTACCGGTCACCCGGCGCAGCGCGGCGTCCCGCTCCTCGCTGGACAGTTTGCCGCGCTGTACACCCTTCTCCAGCGAGCGCTCCAGCGTGGCTCGGACCCGGTCCACCTTTTCGGTGCCGCGGGCAACATAAAGCACGTCGTACCCGGCCTTCGCGCACACCTCGACGATGCCGACCGCCATCGTCCCGGAGCCGACCACCCCGACCTGCTTGACCGGGCGTACGGCGGGCGCTTCCGCCGGTACCGACGGAGTGTTCTCGTCGTCCACCACGACCGGCGAATCCGGCGCCTCGTACGTGTAGAAGCCGCGACCGGTCTTCCGGCCGAGCAGCCCGGCGGTGACCATCTGCTTGAGGATCGGCGCCGGCGCGTGCAGCCGGTTCCGGCCCTGCTTGTACATCGTGTCCAGGATCTCGTACGCCGTGTCCAGGCCGATCAGGTCGAGCAGCGCCAACGGACCCATCGGGTACCCACAGCCGAGCCGCATCGCCGCGTCGACGTCCTCGCGGGTGGCGTACCGGGACTCGACCATCGACACCGCATGGTTCAGGTACCCGAAGAGCAGCGCGTTCGCGATGAAACCGGCCCGGTCGGCGGCCACCACCGGCACCTTGTCGAGCCGGCGCGCCAGCGCCTGGACGTCGTCGACCACGTCCGGCTCGGTGACGACGGTCTTGATCACCTCGACGAACTCCTGCACCGGAGCCGGGTTGAAGAAGTGCATGCCGACCACGCGCCGCGGCCGCTGGGTGGCGACCGAGATCTCGGTCACCGACAACGACGACGTGTTCGTGGCCAGGATCGCGTCCTCGCGGACGATCTTGTCCAGCGCGCCGAAGATCTCGCGCTTCAGCTCGAGCCGCTCCACCACCGCCTCGATCACCAGGTCGCAGTCCGCGAGCGCCTCCATCGAGGTCGCGAACGTGACCCGGCCGAACAGCGCGTCCTGGTCCTCGACCGAGAGCTTGCCGCGCTTCACCGCCCGGTCGGTCGAGTGCTGGATGTGCCCACGGCCGCGGGCCACGGCTTCGTCGTCCCGCTCGACGCCGACCACGGTCAGCCCGTGCCGCGCGAACACCTCGGCGATCCCGGCGCCCATCGTGCCGAGACCCACCACACCCACCGTCGTCAGTTCCCGAGCCATGCTCCGCACTATGCCAGTCCGGGAGGTGGTCCGCCCATGAGCTGTATCACCGGCGAGGTCAACCTCACACTTGCACCGATCATCCGGCGCCTGCTCAGCCGCGGACGGCCAGGACCTGGAGCCAGGTGCCCCGGGTGCTGTCCTCCCGGGTCAGGAGGTCGACGCGCCAGCCGGTCTCGGTCAGCAGCGCGCGCAGCGGCTCCTCGGGCCACAGGACGAATTGCCGCGGCAGATCCAGGAAGCGGTTCGACCACTCCTCGCCGCTGCCCTCACGGGTCGTGAACGCCAGGATCGGCGCGGCCCGCACTGCCTTCTTCAGTACGCCGGCCAGCTGCGCGCGATCGAAGTGCAGGAAGACCGCGCTCGCGTACACGGCCGCGTACGGTCCACCGAAATCGTCCGTGAGCGCGTCCAACCGGTCCGCCGGGTGACCGTCGGCGTGCATCATCTCCACGAAGGACATGGCGGCATCGGTCCGTCGTACCCGCAGGCCGCGCCGTTCGAGTTCGAGCGCGCCCGCACCCGTACCGCTGCCGAGCTCGAGCACCCGCGCGCCCGCACCGGCCCGCTCGGCCAGCACGTCCATCAGGTGCGCGAGCGCCGGGCTCGGCTGCTTCGGGATCGAGTCGCGGAACTTGGCCGCCGCCTGTTCGTACGCGGCCAGCGTCAGCTCGTTGTCGGTCGGTACGCGGCTCCAGCCGTCGCCGGTGTGTTCGACGGTGGCGGGGAGTTTGAGGCCCAGGTCCAGCCCGAGCACCACGACCGTCTCGCCGCGGTGCAGGTCCGCGATCGCCTGCAGCTCGGCGTCCGGCCGCTGAGTCAGGTCGGGGACGACGGTCAGCTTGACGCCAAGCACCTCCGCCAGCCGCGATCCCGCCGCCGCCTCGAACGGCCCGGCGTACACCTGTGCGACCCGCTCGCCGATCGTCGCGTCCTGGATGTCACCGGGCAGCAGCAGGATCCGGGCGGGGCACATGAGGTTCATGGCGCCACGTACTCCAGCGCGGCCTCCGCGTACTGCCCTTCGCTCACCTTCGGCATCATGATCACCACCCTGCCACCTCACCCCGGCCGGGCGACATAGGTTCCGGCCAGGATGTGCACTACGGTGCTTTCTCGTGCGCTTGGTCATTGCTACGTGTTCTGTCGACTATTCGGGGCGGCTGACGGCTCATCTGCCGATGGCGCCGAGACTGCTGATGGTGAAGGCGGACGGATCGGTCCTGATCCACGCCGACGGCGGGTCGTACAAACCGCTGAACTGGATGTCGCCGCCGTGCAAACTCACCGAGGAGGACGGCGTCTGGAGCGTCACCAACAAGGCGGGTGAGGAGCTCCGGATCACCCTCCAGGAGGTGCACAGCGACACCGCGTACGAGCTGGGTACGGACCCCGGGCTGATCAAGGACGGGGTCGAGGCGCACCTGCAGGAGCTGCTCGCGGAGCACGTGCACACCTTCGGCGACGGCTGGACGCTGGTACGGCGTGAGTACCCGACCGCGATCGGGCCGGTCGATCTGCTGCTGCGTGATGCCGACGGCAAGCACGTCGCGGTGGAGATCAAGCGTCGCGGCGAGATCGACGGCGTCGAGCAGCTGACCCGGTACGTGGAACTGCTCAACCGCGACCCGCTGCTGGCCCCGGTGCGCGGCATCTTCGCCGCGCAGCTGATCAAGCCGCAGGCCCAGTTCCTGGCGACGGATCGTGGCCTGGAGTGCCTGACGGTGGACTACGACGCACTCCGCGGGATGGAGTCGGACGTCCTCCGGCTGTTCTAAAACGACCCTCTAACTCCTGACAAAGCAGAGAATTTGCCCGATTTCGGGCAGATCCTTTGCCTTGGACCGCCGGAACCTGCAGAGTTGACGGGTGATCAGTGAGGCAGCGGCCGTAGAGCCGGTGGACGAACTGGCCGAGCAGGTCAGCCGGACGACCGGCCTGTCGGCGGACGTGTCGCGACGCGTGGTCGCCGACGTCCTTGCCTATTTCACCGAGACGACCGAGGAGTACGTCCGGCGCCGGCACCGTGAGCTGCAGACCTACGGCGCCCGCAACGACGAGATCTTCGCCCGGCTCGGCACCGAGCTCCGGCACTGGCCGGTCCGCTCGCCCGAACTCTCCGCCCGGCAGCTACGACGGATCGTCTACGGCTGACCTCCACAACCTTCCGAAAGGCACCACTACATGTGCGGAATCGTCGGGTACGTCGGCCCCAAGCCGGCCGCGCCCATCCTGGTGGACGGACTGGCCCGCCTCGAGTACCGGGGCTACGACTCGGCGGGCGTCGCGGTTCTCGGCGCCAGCGAGCTCAAGGTGCACAAGGACGCCGGCCGGGTCCGTGAGCTGGAAGCCTCGCTGCCGAAGCGGTTCGGCGGCAAGCTCGGCATCGGCCACACCCGGTGGGCCACCCACGGCGGTCCGAGCAAGGACAACGCGCACCCGCACATGAGCGGCAACGAGCGGATCGCGGTCGTCCACAACGGCATCTTCGACAACGCCGGCGCGCTCCGTTCGCAGCTCGAGGAGTCCGGCGTCAAGCTCCGCTCGGACACCGACACCGAGGTGCTCGCACACCTGATCGAGCAGGCCGACGGCGACACCCTCGAGGAGAAGGTGCTGGCCAGCCTGCGCCGGATCGACGGCACGTACGGGATCGCGGTGATCGACCTGGAGTTCCCGGACCGGATCGTCGTCGCCCGCAACGGCAGCCCGCTGATCCTCGGCATCGGCGACGGCGAGATGCACGTCGCGTCGGACGCGGCCGCGCTGATCCGGTACACCCGCCAGGTGGTGTACCTGGACGACGGCGAGCTGGCCACCGTACGCGCCGACGGGTACCGCACTTTCACCCAGGACGCTTCGCCGACCACCAAGACCGCGAAGACGGTCGAGTGGGAAGCCGACGAGTACGAGCGCGGCCTGCACGAGCACTTCATGATGAAGGAGATCCACGAGCAGCCGGACGCCGTCGGCCGGGCCATCCGCGGCCGGCTGGACGAGCGCTTCCACACCGTGCACCTCGGCGGCCTGAACATGGACGCCCGCGAGGCGCGCGAGATCAAGCGGGTCAAGATCCTCGGCTGCGGCTCGGCGTACTACGCCGGCCAGATGGGCGCGCAGTTCATCGAAGAGGTCGCGCGGATTCCGGCCGACGCCGAGCCGGCGTCCGAGTTCCGGTACCGCAACCCGGTGGTCGAGCGGGACACGCTGTACGTGGCCGTGTCGCAGTCCGGCGAAACCCTGGACACGCTGGTCGCGGTGCAGGAGCTGAAGCGCAAGGGCGGCCGGGTGATCGGCCTGGTGAACGCGGTCGGTTCCAGCATCGCGCGCGAGGTCGACGGCGGCGTGTACCTGCACGCCGGCCCGGAGGTTTCGGTCGCGTCCACGAAGGCGCTGACCAACATGGCGGTCGGGTTCGCGATGCTCGGCATCCACCTCGGCCGGATCCGCGACGTCTCCCCCGCCGACGGCCGGCGGCTGATCGACGGCCTGAAGAAGCTGCCCGAGCACATCGCCGCGATCGTCGCCCAGGAAGAGGAGCTGGCCAAGATCGCGGGCCGGCTCGCGCAGCACGAGTCGCTGTTCTTCGTCGGCCGGACCCGCGGGTACCCGGTGGCGCGGGAGGGCGCGCAGAAGCTGAAGGAGATCTCGTACCGGCACGCGGAGGCGTACCAGACATCCGAGCTGAAGCACGGTCCGCTGGCGCTGATCTCGCCGGACGTACCGAGCGTGGCGATCGTTCCGGACGACGAGCTGGTGGACCGCAACATCGGCGCGCTGCACGAGATCGGGGCGCGGTCCGGCCCGCTGTACGTGGTCACGCACCCGGGTGTGGACATCCCGGACGGGGTGGCCGCCAAGATCGTGGTCCCGAAGAACGAGGCGGAGCTGGACCCGATCCTGCTGACCATCCCGCTGCAGATCATCGCGTACTACGCGGCGGTTGCCCTCGGCCACGACGTCGACAAGCCCCGCAACCTGGCCAAGTCGGTCACCGTCGAATAGGCGGATCGCCAGGCCATCACCATCCCCCACGCCCGAACCCCGCCACGCTCAGCGCGGCGGGGTTCGGTCCATTGTGATGTCCTGCGGATCCGCTGCTAAAGCTGGTGACCCGGGCGCGGGCTGGTGCGCTCGGTGGCCGCGGCGGTGGACGCGGCAGTGCCGGCGGCCGGAGCGGTGCTCGTCCCGGTAGGTGCGGAACCGGTCGCTGGGCCGCGCACGCCGTCGAGGGCGTACTGGAGCGCGCCCGCGGTGTCCGCCTTGCGATCCGCCGTCCCCCGGCCTGCCACCTGGCGGCTCGCCGTGCTGGTTCCGCGGCCGCGGTCGGCTCCCAGGCCCTTGTACGGATGCAGGCCGAACTCGTTCACCAGCCGCCGGCACACCTCCACACCGCGCACCGAGTTCCCGGCCTCGTCCAGCCGCGGCGAGAACACCACGACAGCGAGCCGCTTCGACGGCACCACCATCATCACGTTCCCGGACACGCCACTCTTCGCGGGCAGCCCGACCTGGCCGAAGAACTGCCCAGAACCGTCGTACATCCCGCTGTGCGCCATCACCGCCAGCACCTGCCCCGACGTCGCCTGCGAGAACACCCGCTCCCCGGAGTACGGCCCGACGCCCCCGTTCACCAGCGTCGCGCCGGCGGCAGCGAGCCGCTTCGCGTCGACCTGCAGCGAGCACACTTGGAAGTAGAACTCGGCCGCCTTGTCCGGCGCATCGCGGTCCCGCGGGTCGACCCGCAGCATGTCCCGGGAGGCCATCAGATTGGCCAGCCCACGGTTCCCGTGCCCGGTGTCCCGCTCAGCAAGAAAGGTCGGGGTGTCGGACCCCGGCTCCGCACCCATCATCCGCTCCCAAGTCTTCTTGACCTCGGTGAACCGGGCTGTCTCAGCCAGCCCCGGCTCAACCAGCGCGAGCGTTGCGATCGCGCCGGCGTTGATCATCGGGTTCTTCGGCTTGCCGTCATGATCGAGCGAGAGCCGCGGGTCGTTGAACGTACCGCCGCTCTGCTCCTGACCGACCCACCGATGCACCTCCTCGGCGCCGTGCTGCTCGAGCGCCATCGCGTAACTGAACGGCTTCGACGTCGACTGCACGCTGAACCCGGCGTCCGCGTCCCCGATCGAGAACACCTGCCCGTCGGCCGTACAGATCGCGATCCCGAACTTGTCCGGATCGGCATCCCGCAACGTCGGAATGTAGTCCGCGACGGCGCCCTCCTCGTTGGGCAGCAGATCGGTGTAGATCCTCTCCATGCTCTGCCTGAGCTCGGCGAACTCAGCGTGTGAGACCGCCAGCTCATCGCCCAATGCCCGCCCGATCACCCCGTCGCCGTGCTCCGCGATCTTGGCGAACTCTGGAAAGTCGATCTGTGCCGGTTGCTTGTCAATGCCCACCTCCAACGGCCGGCCGTCGGCATCCCGGGCACCGGCCAGCGCCGCACGCACCCGTGGCTCGAGCGGATCGATCCCCGCCTGACCCAGCCGGCTGAGCACGTCCCACATCCAAACTCGCCCATCACCGTCCTTGTCCCACTCCGTGAACAACCGCAACCGCGCTGCTGCCAACTCCGCCAATTCCGTCAACGATTTCCCTTTCCCCAGATCTGGCGGCTGCAGTTTCCCAGACCCGTGTTTCCACGCCCGTTCCCCCTTGTTACGTCAACGTCAACCGCCGGGCCCATTGTTAGACAACTCATCCACTTGTACGATCACCTGGCATGGATCGCATCCGCCGTGTGCAGCTTTCTTCTGTGGTTCTGCCGCTTGATCAGCCCATCAGCGATGCCAAAGTGCTGACCGGCCGGCAGCGGCCGATGACCGAGATCGTGTTTCTGTTCGCCGAGATCGACACCTCGCAGGATCAGCACGGCATCGGCTTCAGCTATTCGAAGCGCGCCGGCGGACCAGCGCAGTACGCGCACGCGAAGGAAGTCGCCGCGAACCTTCTTGGCGCGGACCCGTCCGACATCGCGAAGCTCTACGACAAGCTCCTCTGGGCCGGCGCCTCCGTCGGCCGCTCCGGTGTCGCGACCCAGGCGATCGCGGCGATCGACATCGCCCTGTGGGACCTGAAGGCCAAACGCGCCGGCCTCCCCTTGGCCAAACTCCTCGGCGCACACCGCGATTCGGTGCGCGCGTACAACACCTCCGGCGGGTTCCTGCACGCGCCGATCGAGGAGGTCAAGGAACGCGCCTCGAAGTCCCTCGCGGCCGGCATCGGCGGCATCAAGATCAAGGTCGGCCAGCCGGACACCCGCATCGACCTGGCCCGCGTACAAGCCGTCCGCGACCACCTCGGCCCCGACGTACCCCTCATGGTCGACGCGAACCAGCAATGGGACCGACCGACCGCACTCCGCTTCGGCCGAGTGCTCGAACAGTTCGACCTGGTCTGGATCGAGGAACCACTGGACGCGTACGACGCCGAGGGCCATGCCCAACTAGCAGCAGCGCTTGACACCCCGATCGCGACTGGCGAGATGCTGTCCAGCGTCGGCGAGCACGTACGGCTGATCGACGCGCGAGCGGCCGACATCATCCAGCCGGACGCACCGCGGATCGGCGGCATCACGCCGTTCTTGAAGCTGGCGACGCTTGCCGACCACAACGGTCTGCAGTTGGCACCGCACTTCGCGATGGAGATCCACCTGCACCTGGCCGCGGCGTACCCGCGTGAGCCGTGGGTCGAGCACTTCGAATGGCTGAACCCGCTGTTCAACGAGCGACTGGAAACGGTCGATGGGCGGATGCTCGTGCCGGATCGCCCCGGCCTTGGCTTCACCACCAGCGAGCAGTGCACGCGGTGGACCGTCGACCGCTGCGAGTTCCGATGAGCGGTTTGGCATACCAAATTGTGGAGGAGCTGAAGCAACGAATCCTCAGCGGTGCGATCTCGCCGGGCGCAAAACTGCCGACCGAGTACAGCCTGGTCGAGGAGTTCGGGGTCAGCCGGACCGTCGTCCGCGAAGCGGTATCCCAATTGCAGGCTGCCGGACTGGTGGAGACGTTCCAGGGCCGTGGCTCGTACGTCCTCGAGCTCCCGGAGCGTACGTCCGGACTGCGCGAAGTGCGCTCGCATCGGGACGTACTGGAGCTAATGGACTTCCGGATCGGTGTGGAGAGCGAGGCGGCCGGCCTGGCCGCGAGCCGGCGTACCGCCCATCAACTGAAGGGGATCGAGCGGGCGCTCGACGACTTCCGCCGGGTCGGCGACGATCCGGCACGTTCGGTCGAGGCCGATTTCAGCTTCCACCTCAAGGTCGCCGTTGCCTCGGGCAACCGTTTCTACAGTGACCTGATCAACGACCTGGGCCCGATGATGATCATGCTGCCGCGGACCCGGCTGAACCCGGTATACCAAATGGACGACCCGGACCACCTCACCCGCGTCGTCCACGAACACGAGAACATCCACGCCGCCATCGCCCGCTCCGACCCCGAAGCAGCCCGCGCGGCCACCCGCGTACACCTGTCCAACACCCGCCGCCGCCTGACCAACGGCTGACTCTCGCCGCTACCAGCGCGCGGTGTTCGGCGTGAACTCCGGGTCGACCGTGCGCATGTACCCCGTGTCGTCGCGCTTCCGGATGCCACCGGCCAGGTACTGCTCGTGCAGCTTGCCCAGTGCGTCCTCGTCGAGCTCCACGCCGAGCCCGGGCCCGCGCGGCACCCGTACGCTCCCGCGCTCGAATGGCAGCACGCCAGGCTTGATCACGTCCTCGGTCTTCCACGGGTAGTGGGTATCGCAGGCATAGGTGAGATTCGGGGTCGCCGCGGCCAGGTGTGTCATCGCCGCCAGACTGATCCCGAGATGCGAGTTGGAGTGCATCGACAGCCCCATCCCGAACGTGTCGCAGATCCCGCCCAGCAGCTGCGACCGCCGGAGCCCACCCCAGTAGTGATGGTCCGACAGCACCACCTGAACGGCGTCCGCGAGCACGGCCGGTTTCAGCTGGGCGAACGCGATGACGCACATGTTCGTGGCCAACGGGATTTTGGTATACCGCGCGACCTCCGCCATCCCCTCGATCCCCGGCGTCGGATCCTCCAGGTACTCGATGACGCCTTCAAGCTCGCGCGCCACCCGTACCGACGTCTCCACGGTCCACGCGCAGTTCGGATCGATCCGCAGTTTGTGCTCCGGGAACGCGGCGGCGAGCGCGCGTACGACCTCCACCTCTTGCGCCGGCTCGAACACCCCGCCCTTCAACTTGATCGCCGTGAAGCCGTACTGGTCGATCATCGTCCGCGCCTGCCGCACGATCCCGTCCGGGTCGAGCGCCGCACCCCACGCGCCCGGTTCGCCTCCCGGATGCGCCGCCCACTTGTAGAACAGGTACGCGCTGAAGGGCACCTCGTCGCGTACGGCCCCACCGAGCAGGTCGACCACCGGCCGATCGAGCTGTTTGCCCTGAAGATCGAGCAACGCAACCTCGTACGGCGACATCACCACGTCGACTGGATCTTGCAGGTTGAGCATGCCACCGACCTGTGTCGCGCCACCCGAAGCGAGCGCGTCATGGACCCGGCGACGCAGGCCGTTCAGATCGAACACGTCCAGACCGGGCAGCACCTCCGCGACCGCGGCCAAGCGCGCCAGGTGATCGTCGGCCGCGTACGTCTCCCCCAGCCCGACCAGCCCGTCGTCGGTGTGGACCTGGACGATCGTGCGCAGCGCGAACGGTTCGTGGACACCGACCACATTGAGCAGTGGAGGATCCGCGAACGCCACCGGCGTCAGTTCGATGCGGGAGATCCTGGTCATCCGAGTTCCTTCCGTCGCCGGGTCATCAGTCGTACCGCGGGCAGCGCGAGGACGACAATCAGCACCGCGAGCACCGTCCCGGAGATCGGCCGGGTGAAGAACCCGGCCGGGTTGCCGCCGAAGATCAGCAGCGACTGCCGGACCGCCGTCTCCATCACACTGCCCAGGACGAACGCCAGCACCAGCGGGCCCGGCTCGAAGCCGAACTTCTTCATCAGGTAGCCGAGGACGCCGAACACGATCACCAGGAAGATGTCGAACACCTGGTTCGCGACGGTGTACACGCCGAGCAGCGTGATCAGTACCGTGATCGGCGCCAGTACCGTCGGCCGTACCTTGAGGATCTTCACGAACAGCCCGACCAGCGGGATGCTCATGATCAGCAGCAGGATGTTGCCGAGGTACATCGAGTTGACCACACCCCAGAACAGCTCCGGGTGCTCCGAGACGAGCTGCGGACCGGGCGGTATACCTTGAATCAGCAGCGCTCCGAACATCAGCGCCATCGTCGCGTTCGCTGGTATACCAAGCGTGAGCAGTGGGATGAACGACGAGGTCGCGGCCGCGTTGTTCGCTGTCTCCGGTGCCGCCACGCCCTCGACCGCGCCACGGCCGAACCGCTCCGGCTGCTTGGCCCGCCGCTTCTCCAGCGCGTACGCGACCAGCGATGACAGCGTCGCGCCGCCACCTGGCAGCACGCCGAGCACGAATCCGATCACCGAGCCGCGGCCGATCGCGCCGCTCGACTGACGCAGGTCGGCCCGCGACGGCCAGGCGTTCGTGACCGCGACCGGTTGCTGCTGCTTGTGGTGCCGCTCCTCCAGGTTGTAGAGGATCTCGCCGAGCCCGAACAGTCCCATCGCGATCGGCACGAAGTCGATGCCGTCGGCAAGGTTCAGGCTGTCGAACGTGAATCGGCTCGCACCGGTGAAGGTATCCCGGCCAACCGTTGCCAACAGCAACCCGATGCCAGCGGCAACGACTGCCTTCAGCCGGCCGCCGTTGCCCACCGTCGCCACCAGCAGGACGCCGAACAGTGACAACGCGGCGTACTCCGGTGGACCGAAGTCCAGCGCGACCCGGGCGACCAGTGGTGCCAGCAAGGTCAGGCCGATGATCGACACCGTGCCGCCGATGAACGAACCGATCGCCGCGACGCCGAGCGCCGTACCGGCTCGTCCTTGTCTGGCCAGTGCGAACCCGTCGAACACCGTCACCACCGACGACGCCTCGCCGGGCAGCCGCAACAGCACGGACGTGATCGTCCCGCCGTACTGCGCGCCGTAGAAGATGCCGGCCAGCATGATGATCGCGGACACCGGCTCGACGCCGTACGTGATCGGCAACAGGATCGCGATCGTCGCGGCCGGGCCGAGACCGGGCAGCACGCCGATGAGCATGCCGATCACGACGCCGATCAGGCAGTACAGCAGGTTCGCCGGCTGGAGTACGACGCCGAAACCGTCGATCACCGGGCTCAGGTCCATCAGATCAGCCTGGGCAACGGGATCTGCAGCAGCAGGACGAACAGCGCGTAGAACGCGGCGACCGTACCCACGCTGATCACGACCGACGAGAGCCACGATTCCTTGCCGAGGAACCGCAGCCACACGAACGCCAGCAGCAGCGACGGAATCTCGAACCCGATGACCGGCAGCAACACCGCAAACAGCACCAGCGAAACGACGGCGACCGCGGTCAGCACGCTTGCGCGCGAGAACTTCTCGGTGTCGGTCCCGTGGCGTCCGGTCAGCGCGAGCACCACCGACAGCACCGTCACGACCACGCTCACGACGAACGGCCACAGGCCCGGACCCGGCTGGGTCAACTGCCCCAACCCGAGGGCCAGCGACCCGGCCAGCCCACCGGCTCCGATCAGACCGGCGACGATCGCGGCGCCCAGCTGGGACCACGGCCCGGCGTGCGGCGGCCGGTCCTCGGCCTGCTCGGCGCGCAGGGCCTCCTGATCCGCCCGCAGGGCCTCCTGGTCCGCACTCACTTCTTCGCCGCCAGCGAGATCCCGTACTGATCGAGCTGCGCCTTGTACTTCGTCGCGTACCCGTCGAGGATCTTCCGCACCTCGTCCGGCGACACCTCGATCGGCGTCAGGCAATGCGCGTCGTTGAACTTCTGGTACGC
This sequence comes from Kribbella hippodromi, assembly GCF_039531045.1. NCBI lineage: Bacteria > Bacillati > Actinomycetota > Actinomycetes > Propionibacteriales > Kribbellaceae > Kribbella > Kribbella hippodromi. The sequence continues at coordinate 108,029 of NZ_BAAAPH010000009.1, forward strand.
ATCGGTGGCGTACGTCTTCTTCGCCGCGTCGGCCAGCTTGGTCTTCACGTCGTTTGGTATACCTTTCGGCGCAGTCAGGAAGCGGTACTGCGAGACCACGACGTCGTACCCCTGCTCCTTCGCGGTCGGTACGCCGGGCAGGAACTTGATCCGCTCGGCCGAGAACACCGCGAGCGGAACCACCTTCTTGGCCTTGACCTGCTCGATCCCGTCACCGACCTGGATCGTTGCCACGTCGACCTGACTGCCCAGCAGCGCGGTCAGCGCCGGCGCACCACCGTCGAACGGCACATCGGTCGCTGGTATACCAGCCTGCTTGAAGGTCAGCGCGGACGCGAGCTGCGCGCCGGTCCCGACTCCAGTGGTGCCGTACTTGACGTTCTTGCCGGCCTGCTTCAGATCCGCGATCGACTTGTATCCCGAGCCGACCGGCGCGATCAGCACGTAGTCGTCCTGCGAGATGCCGCCGAGCAGGTCGAAGTCGTCGAGCCGCACCGCCTCGCCGGCCGGGACCGCGAGCGGGGTGATGGTGAACAGCGACGCGTTCTGGACCGCGATCTTGTACCCGTCGGGCTTGGCGGCCTGCAGTTCCTTGGCGTTCAGCGCCCCGTTCGCACCGGGTTTGTTGATCACCGGCAGCGAGACACCGAGCTCCTTGCCGACGCCCTGCGCGATCGCCCGGGTGATCAGGTCGGTGCTGCCGCCGGGTGACGCGCCGACGGTCATCTGGATGTTCCCGGTCGGGTAGTCGCCCTTGCCGCCGGTGGAAGTCGTCTTCACCCCGCCGCATCCGGCCAGCAGGACGGAAGCACTGACCGCCGTCACCAGGACGCGGCGGTTGAGCTTGCTGAACAGCATCGGAATCCTCCTTGCGGGGAGTGCTGGGAGTGCTCGGTCCGCTCGATTGCGTGAGCGTAGGGAGGTGTGATCATGCCTGTCCAAGCCCGATAAGGCATTGAGTGATACCTTTCGGGAATCATGTTTTCGCTCGATCAGTTGAGCGCGTTCGTCGCGGTCGCCGAGGAACTGCACTTCGGCCGCGCCGCCGAGCGGCTGAACATGACCCAGCCGCCGCTGAGCCGCCAAGTGCAGAAGCTCGAACGGGCCGTCGGCGCGCGGCTGCTCGACCGCGACAACCGCAAGGTCGAGCTGACCGAGGCCGGGCGGGCTTTCCTCACCGAGGCGCGCCGCCTGCTCGCACTGGTCGAAACCGCCGGCGATCTCGCCCGCCGGGTCGACCAAGGCGCCGCCGGCACGCTGCGCCTCGGCTTCACGGCGACCTCGGCAATCCGCACCCTCGGCCCACTGCTCCAGCGACTGGCCGCCGAACTGCCCGACGTCGACGTGATCCTGCACGAGCGCGTCACTCCAGCGCAGATCGACGGACTGCTCCGCGGCGAACTGGATCTGGGTCTTGGCCGGCCGCCCTTCGACACCACCGCACTCGAATCCCGAGTGGTATACCAAGAGCCGTTGTGTGCCGTTGTCCCCAGCAACCATCGGCTCAGCACCCTCGATCGCGCACTGCGCGCGTCCGACTTCGCCGGCGAACCGGTGATCAGCTACTCCCCCACCCAGGCCCGGTACTTCCATGAGTTGACCGTCCGGTTCCTGGCCGACGCGCATCCGCGGATCGAGCAACGGGTGCAGCAGATCCTGACCGTGATTCTGCTGGTCGCGGCCGGCCGCGGCGTCGCCTTGGTGCCGGCGTCGGCGCGCGGCTTCGGCGTCGACGGTGTGACGTACTGCGAGCTCGCAGGCACCGGCGAACCGGTCGAACTGCACGCGATCTGGCGCCGGGACACGACCAGCCCAGTCCTGCAGCGCGTGCTCACGATGCTCCCAGAGCATCACTAGATCCAAAAACGATCTTGGACAGGTATCCACCGGCGTTCTTACGCTGACCGGCGTGACCCACTACTCCCCCACCGAGCTGGCCGCGCACCTCAAGACCGGACTGCTCTCGTTCCCCGTCACGCATTTCTACCCGGACCTCAGCTTCAACGAGGCGGGGTACCGCGAGCACCTGTCCTGGCTCAGTGAGTACGACGTGGCCGGCCTGTTCGCGGCGGGCGGTACTGGCGAGGGGTTCTCGCTCACCCCGGCCGAGATCGACACCGTGGTCCGGGCGGCCGTCGGCGAGGTGAACGGGCGCGTCCCGGTGATCGCGCCGGCCACCGGCGGCACCGCTTCGGCGATCGCCGGCGCGCAGGCGGCCGAGGCCGCCGGCGCGGACGGAATCCTGCTGCTGCCGCCGTACCTGACCGAGGCCGGCCAGCGCGGGCTGGCCGAGCACATCTCGTTGGTATGCCAAAGCACGAGCCTCGGCGTGACCGTGTACAGCCGCGCGAACGCGATCCTGACCGACACGACGGTCGCCGAGGTGGCCGACCGGAACCCGAACCTGGTCTGCCTCAAGGACGGTGTCGGCAACGTCGAGATGATGACCCGGACGTACGCCCGGGTCGGCGACCGGCTCACGTACATCGGCGGGCTGCCGACCGCGGAGACGTTCGCGCTGCCGCTGCTGCAGCTCGGGTACAGCACGTACTCGTCGGCGATCTTCAACTTCGTTCCGGACTTCGCGCTCGGGTTCTACGCGGACGTGCTCGCCCAGGACCGGGCGGTAGTATACCAAAAGCTGAACGAGTTCGTGCTGCCGTACCTGGACATTCGCGACCGGGTGAAGGGGTATGCCGTGTCGATCGTGAAGGCCGGGGTGACCGCGATCGGACGCGACGCCGGCCCGGTACGGCCGCCGTTGCAGGACCTCACCGACGACGAGCGGGCCGAGCTCACCGCACTGATCGAGAAGGCCGGGCTGATCGAGAAGGCCGGGCAGGTCGGGGAGGCCAGGCAGGTCGGGGAAGCCGGGAAGGCCGGGATGGTCCGGTGACGCCGACCGTCGAGTCCGTTGAGGTCGTGCCGGTCGCCGGGTACGACAGCATGCTGCTCAACCTGAGCGGCGCGCACGGGCCGTTCTTCACCCGCAACGTCGTGATCGTGACCGACAGCGCGGGCAATACCGGCCTCGGCGAAGTCCCTGGCGGCGAGAAGATCGCGGCGACCATCCGCGACGCCGCGCCGCTCCTCATCGGTCAGCCGCTCAGCCGGTACCGAAGTCTGCTCCGCGCGATCGCCACCCGGTTCGAAGGGCGGGACGCCGGTGGGCGTGGTCTGCAGACTTTCGATCTGCGGACGACGGTGCATGCCGTCACCGGACTCGAGTCGGCGCTGCTCGATCTGCTCGGCCAGCACTTTGGTATACCAGTCGCCGAGTTGCTGGGTGAAGGGCAACAACGGGCCGCGGTTCCCGTACTCGGTTATCTCTTCTATGTGGGCGATCCGGCGCGGACGGACCTGCCGTACGCGACGGATGCCGGCGACAACAGGTGGTCGCAGCTCCGGCGGAAACCCGCGCTGACCGCTGAGGCGGTTGTCGCGCTGGCCGAGGCGGCGCAGGAACGGTACGGGTTCGCGGATTTCAAGCTCAAGGGCGGCGTTTTCGACCCGCACGTGGAGATCGACGCGGTGCGGGCCTTGCACGAGCGGTTCCCGTCCGCGCGCATCACGGTCGATCCGAACGGCGCCTGGCTGGTACGGGAAGCCATCGCGGTCTGCACGGGCCTGGACGATGTACTGGCGTACGTCGAGGATCCGTGTGGTGCCGAGTCGGGTTTCTCCGGGCGCGAGACGATGGCCGAGTTCAAACGGTATACCGGCTTGCGGACAGCGACGAACATGATCGCGACCGACTGGCGCGAGCTGGCGCACGCGATCCGTTCGAACGCGGTCGACATTCCGCTCGCCGATCCGCATTTCTGGACGATGGCCGGTTCGGTCCGGGTCGCGCAGTTGTGCCACGACTTCGGGCTGACCTGGGGTTCGCATTCGAACAACCACTTCGACATCTCGCTGGCGATGTTCACGCAGGTCGGCGCGGCCGCGCCGGGTGAGATCACTGCCCTCGACACACATTGGATCTGGCAGGACGGGCAGGCGCTGACCAAGGAGCCGCTCCGGATCGCCGGCGGTGCGATCGCCGTACCGGACCGGCCCGGCCTCGGCATCGAGCTGGACCGGGACGCGCTGGCCGCGGCGCACGAGCTCTATCTGGAGCACGGGCTCGGCGCGCGGAACGACGCGATCGCGATGCGGTACCTGATCGAGGACTGGGAGTTCGACCCGAAGCGGCCTTGTATGGTGCGGTGAATGAAGGTCTTCTTGTCCACCGACATGGAAGGTACGGCGGGCGTCGTCGACTGGAGTCAATGTCGCGGGCCGGGCGCCGAGTACGAGTACTACCGCGGTCAGCTGCAGGCCGAGGTGAACGCGGCGATCGACGGCGCACTCGCGGCCGGCGGGACCGAGTTCCTGGTCAACGACTCGCACTCGACGATGCAGAACCTGCGCCCGGACGAACTCCACGGCCGCGCGAGTTACCTGTCCGGCAAGCACAAGCCGATGTACATGATGCAGGGCCTCGACGCCTCGTACGACGCGGTGTTCTTCGTGTCGTACCACGGTTCGGCCGGGTCGACGTCGTCGGTGCTGCACCACACGTACAACCCGCGGGCGATCGCGGAGGTGCGGCTGAACGGCGCGATCACCGGCGAGGCCGGCATCAACGCGTTGGCGGCGCTCGCGTACGAGGTGCCGGTCGCGCTGATCTCCGGTGATCGCGTCACGATCGACGAGGCGCAGGCGTTCTGCCCGGACCTCGAGTCGGTCGTGATCAAAGATTCGGTATCCCATAACGCGGCACTGGCCGTACACCCGGAGCGCGCCCGCGAACTGATCCACGACGCCGCCCGGCGCGCACTGGGCCGGCTGACCGACATCCGGCTGCCGAGCATCGCGCTCCCGGCCGAGCTGACGATCCGGTTCCACAACGGCGCGTACGCCGAACTGGCTTGCGCGCTCCGCGGGGTCGAACGCCGCGAAGAGAAGGTCGTTGCCCTGCGCAATGATGATCCGCTGGTGGTATACCAAACCTTCATCGCCCTGGTACTGCTGAGCCGCGGCGTGAGCGAATAACCGAGGAGCCTGGAATGCGTTGGCAGAAACCGCTCGCCACAGCAGTCGCCCTGACCGCCCTCACCACCACCCTGACCGCCGCCGCGACCGGCACCACCGGGGCTGCGAAGGGTGGTATACCAAACGCTGGCGGTGCCTGCTCCCCGAAGGCGGCCTTCCTCGGCTTCAGCGATGCGCTCGACAAGACCACGTACGCCGGTCAGCCGGTCGCCGGGCTCTCCGCGCTGAACCTCACCGGCCCGAACAGCGCGATCGCCCTGGTGGACAACGTCGGCACCACCCCGGCGCGCGTCTTCGACCTGAGCCTGACCGGCAAACCGGCCTCGGTCAGCGTCGACGGGATGACGATCCTGCGCCGCCCGGATGGTATTCCATTCAACGGCGGCGACTTCGACGGCGAAGGCCTCGTCGTCGAGCGCGGCAACCGCACCATCCTCGCCACCTCAGAACGCGAGCCGTCGATCCGCCGCTTCCGGTTGTCGGACGGCAAGCAGATCGGCCAGTTGCCAGTACCGTCCCGCTTCCAAGTCGCACCGGCCGGCGAGGCGTCCAACAACGCGACCTTCGAGTCATTGGCAGTCAGCCACGACGGCCTCTCGTTGTACGCCGGCATGGAAGGTCCGCTCGCCTCGGACGGTACGGACGCCGGCAACCGTACGCGGAACCGCATCATCCGGTATTTCGGTCTGCCTGGGCGTGACTACCGCCCGGTCGCGCAGTACGCGTACAAGCCGGATCCTGGTCTCGCGCTGGTCGAGCTCGCTTGGGCCGGCCCGACCCAGCTGGTGTCGATGGAGCGCACGTTCACTCCGGGCGTCGGTAACACGATCCGCGTGTTCACGGTCTCGCTGCATCGTGCGAAGGACGTGAGCACAGTGCGGTCGCTGGCCGACGTACCTGAGCAGGTCTTCCTGCGGAAGCAACTGCTGTTCGACCTCGTCAACTGCCCACCATCCGGCGCCGTCGCCAAGCAACCCCAGCCGAACCCCCTCCTCGACAACGTCGAAGCCCTTGCCCTCGGCCCCCACCTCCCCGGCGGCCACCGCCAGCTCTACCTCCTGTCCGACGACAACAACGGCCCAACCCAAACCACCCGCCTCTACTCCCTGTCCATCACCCTCCCCTGACCCCCGCACCACCCCCCTGCCGACGCGATGGTCCCCGCACCAGCCCTCTGGTGACGTGATTGGGACCGCCCAACTACCTGCCTTGTCTTCCTTCCACCGAACCCCGCACCACCCCCACCGATGGCGTGATTGGGACCGCCTCCACCACCTGCCCTGTCTTCCTTCCACCGAACCTCGCACTAGCCCTCTGGTGGCGTGATTGGGAGTGGTGGGTAACACTGTGTGAATGCGCGTGATCGTGGTGGGTGCGGGCGTGATCGGGCTGAGCTGTGCCATCCGGCTCGCCGAGGGCGGGTACGACGTGGCGGTGCTCGCCCGCGATCTGCCCCTGGAGACGACGTCCTCGGTAGCAGCAGCGGTCTGGTACCCCTACCTGTCCGCGCCCGAGGACCGCGTCGCCGCCTGGTCTCGCGCAACGTACGAGGAATTCGCCAAGCTGGCCGAGCACGAGTCATCGGTGCGCTTGCGGCGCGGCCGTGAGCTTCTGACTGAGCGTACGCCGGACCCGCGCTGGGCCGACGTACTCCCCGACCTCACCCGCGTCGCGTCACCGCCCGCCGGGTTCGCGGACGGCTGGTCGTTCACCGCGCCGGTGGTCGACATGCCGATGTACCTGCCGGCGTTGGTGAAACGCCTCGAACAGGCCGGCGGCACACTCTCCCGCGCGGCCCTGTCCGCGCTGCCCACCGGAGCCGACCTCGTCGTGAACTGTACCGGCCTGGGCGCCCGCCTGACCGCCGGCGACCCGACCGTCACGCCGGTACGCGGCCAGGTGCTGAGCGTCGAACCGTGCGGTCTGAGCGAATGGTTGATCGCGGACCGTTCACCGGAAGAGCTGACGTACGTGGTGCCGCGCGAGCACGATGTGATCGTCGGCGGCACCAGCCAGCCCGGCGACTGGAACCTGGCCGTCGACCCCGAAACCACCCGCCAGATCCTCACCCGCGCCGCCGAACTCGTCCCCCAGCTCCACAACGCCAAGATCATCCGCCAACGTGTCGGCCTCCGCCCAGCCCGCCCCACGATCCGCTGCGAACTGGTACGCACCCAAACCGGCCAACCCATCATCCACTGCTACGGCCACGGCGGCTCCGGCATCACCCTCTCCTGGGGCTGCGCCGACGAGGTCCTCCAACTGACCGGCACAGTCGCAACAGACACCCCGTAGCCCCCCGCCCCTGTCCTTGTGGGTTCTCCGGTGCGGGTTTTGGGTGTCCCGGTCCGGGTTCCGGAGGCTGCCGCGCGGGCAGCTGCTTCGGCGTCGATCGGATCGGACTTGCCGGCTGAGCGGCGGGTTTGCGATCGGGCCGGTCGACCTCGATCACGCTCATGCCTTGGCTGGTCAGGTAGTTCGTCAGGCCGTTCCCGTAGGCGCCGGTGCCCTCGACACCGATCCGCTGAACCGTCCCGAACGACTGCAGCCAGGCCAGCAACTGCCGGTAGCCGGCCGGGGCTGCTGGGAACGTGCGGTGATCCAAGAGCCGACCGACGGGATCGATCACCGCGGCGGTATGGGTGTCGCGATGGGTGTCTGCTGGCACGGGCTCCTATGAAGTCACCAACACCCCTGGCCCGGTGAGTGCAAGTAAGTCCCGCAGCCGGTCGACCGACAGATCCAGTTCAAGACCCAAAGTCAGTTAGAGGGCGAGTCAGGACAACCGCTGCGGGGTTCACTCACATCATCCTCATTGTTAGGCGTCCAGGATTTGGCAGAGGAGGTCCAGGGCGCCGGGGTAGGCGTGGTCGGGTGGGGTGGCGTAGCCGACGATGACCGCTTGGCGGGTGGCTGGGGTGGGGGCGAAGTGGTAGGTGGTGAGGGTGGCGAGGCCCAGGCCTTGGCGGGCGGCTCGGGTGGTGATGTCTTCGGCGTCGCCGGGGACGTCGAGGAGGACGTGCAGGCCGGCGGAGATGCCGGCGACCTCGACGGTGGGGGCGCGGACGGCGAGGAGTTCGACCAGGCGGTCGCGGCGGCGGCGGTAGTGCAGGCGGGAGCGGCGGACGTGCCGGTCATAGTGGCCTGAGGCAATGAATTCGGCGAGAACCAGTTGCTCGATCGTCGCAGTTTGGAAGTCCGCGGTACGTTTCGCCGCGACCACCGGCTCGATCAGCCGTTGCGGAAGTACCATCCACGCCAGCCGCAACCCCGGCGCGAGACTCTTACTTGCGGTACCCGTGTAAACAACGCGCTCCGGATCAAGCGCCTGCAAAGCACCAACGGCCTGCCGGTCGTACCGGAACTCCCCGTCGTAGTCGTCCTCGATCAGCACCGCCCCGGACTCGCGCGCCCACTCCACCGCGGCCGTCCGTCGCTCCGGCGCGAGCGGTACGCCCGTCGGCATCTGGTGTGCCGGCGTCAGCAGTACGCCCTGCCCGGTCAAGTGTTCCGTCTGCGCCCCGAGCTCATCCACCGGTACGGCAACCGCATCCAGCCCGCGCGCCCGGATCACGTCGCGGTGCAGCCCGTACCCGAATTCCTCGACCGCCATCGTCGTACCGCCGCCGGATTTGATCACTTCGCTCAGCAAGCTCAGCGCCTGCACGTACCCGGAGCAAATCAGGATCCGCTCCGGATCGGCCCGTACGCCGCGCGCCCGCGCCAGGTAGTCGGCCAGCATCCGCCGCAACTCGATCCGTCCGCGCGGATCGCCCAGCCCGAACGCCTCGTTCGGCGCCGCGGTCAGCGCCTTCCGCGTCGCCGCCAGCCATTCGGTCCGCGGAAAGGTGGCCAGGTCCGGAGCGCCCGGCGTCAGGTCGTACCGAAAACTACGGGCCTCCGGCAACGAAACGGCAGGCGCGGGCGGTACGGCGGCGCGATTCGCCACTACTGTGCCGGAGCCCTGCCGCGCGGTCAGCCAGCCTTCCGCGACGAGTTGCCCGTACGCGTCCGCGACTGTGTTTCGCGCGATTCCAAGATCCTTCGCGAGCGACCGCGACGAGGGCAACCGCGTACCCGCGGTGAGCCGCCCACTACGGATCGACGCGTGCAACGCCTGCACGAGATCACTGCGCCCACGCGTCGCACCGAGCTCCAGATGCAGATCCGCACCCGCCGAAGTCGCCTCCTCCATGCCCTGGACTTTATGCCCTATCGACTCCGGACCAGGGTGACGGCATGCTGGTGGTATACCAGGAGGCGCGGACGTGAGTGAGACGACGACAGCACAGGCGACGTGCTGGTGTTGCGGCAACGAGTTCGCCGAGCGGGACTTGGTGCGGCTGGGTTCGCATCCCGAGGTGGGCGTGTGCTTCCAGTGCGCCCGATTCCTCCGCCGCCGCGCCGCGGAGCGCGAAGACCAGCAGCGGGTATCGGCAGCCGCTCGTCTGCGGGCGGCCGTTCGCACCTCTCGCGCGTGGGTGATCACCCACGGTTGGCATCGCCTACCTCTCGTGGGGCCGATCCTCCGCCGAATCGACCGTCACCTGCCCTGACGTCAACTGCTGCGGCCAGTGCGGTCTGTAGTTGCGCGGCGGTCGGGATCGTGACGACGCGGCCGGAGTCGTCGCGGTACAGCCGGCACGACAGGGTGCAGCCGGCCGCGGACGCGAATGGGTCGGTGCCGTTCACGAGCAGCGTGGGTGAGCCGGCCATGTCGGCCGCGGCTGCATCCGCGTCGGTGCGGACTTCCCGGGTGGTGACGGGTACGTCGGTGAGCTCGCCGAGGCGGGTCAGCAGCGGCGCGAGGTTCGGGCAATCGGGGACGTGGAGCACCTCCAGCTTCACCGTGACTCCACCGCCTGGCTTCACTGTGGTTCCACCGCCGCGAGGGCCTCGAGTAGTACGCAGCGGCGCTGGTCGCGTGGGAGTGCGCAGGTGTCGACGAGCTCGGACAGCGAGTCGCGCATCCGCTCCAGGTCCGCGATCCGGGCCTCCAGATCGGCCTTGCGCGTTTCGGCGAGCGTCAGCGCGGCATCGCAACTGTCCGGACCGCCCGCGTCGAGGTGTACCAGTTCCTCGATGTCGTCCAGCGTGAACCCAAGCTCTTTCGCCCGCTTCACGAAGCGCAGCAACTCCACCGTCGACGCCGGGTAATCACGGTACCCACCCGAGGTCCGCGGCGGCCGCTCCAGCAGACCGCGACGCTCGTAGTAGCGCAATGTCTCAGCGTTCACCCCGGCCTGTCCGGCCAGCTCACCGGTTCGCATACCCCATCCTCAACCCTGTACCGAACTCCAAGGTCAACTCTCGGCCGAAAGTCATTCACGACCCGGCTAGTAAATTGGCCCGTGGATTCTTCTTGGAAGTGGACCAGGCGTCTGGGCCGGTTGCGGCCTAAGTTGAAGACATGAGCACATCGACAACGCGGCGAGTGAAGCTCGCCAACCTTGCACCGGACTTCTACCAGGCGATGATCGAGCTGGACCGGGTGTCCGACACCGGTCTCGACCCGAAGCTGGCGCACCTGGTCCGGATCCGGGCCTCGCAGATCAACGGCTGCGCGTACTGCACCGACATGCACTCCCTCGACCTGCTGCAACTGGGCGCGGACCAGCAGCAGCGGATCACCCTGCTGCCGGTCTGGCGGGAGGCTAAGAAGTTCTACACCGAGCAGGAGAAGGCCGCGCTTCAGCTGACCGAGGCGATCACGCTGGTGAGCGTGGACCACGTGCCGGACGACGTGTACGAGGTGGCCGCGCAGGCGTTCGACGAGAAGGACCTGGCCCGGCTGATCGCGCTGATCATCACGATCAACATGTGGACCCGGGTCGGGGTGACCGGAAAGATGGAGCCCGGCCACTACAACCCGAGCTGAGCCGGCCGATGACTGCGGAACTGTTCAGGGCACTGCACCACGGCGGCACGCCGCTGATCCTGCCGAACGCCTGGGATCCGGTCAGCGCCCGCCTGGTCGCCGAAGCCGGCTTCCCCGCTGTTGCCACCAGCAGCGGGGCGGTCGCCCGGGTGCTCGGGTACGACGACGGGCAGCTGACCCCACCGGAGCAGATGTTCGCCGCCGTCGCGCAGATCGTCCGCGCGGTTGGTATACCAGTGACGGCCGATCTGGAGTCCGGATACGGGTTGGCACCGAAGGAGTTCGCGGAGCGGTTGCTCGAGACGGGCGCGGTCGGCTGCAATCTGGAGGATTCGGTCGGCGGTGAGCTGGTCGACGTTTCACAACAGGCCGATTACCTCGCCGAAGTACGCGCGGCCGCAGGCGCCGAGCTGGTGATCAACGCCCGGGTGGACACCTTCGTCCGGCGGGTCGAGGACCCGGTCGCGGCGGCGATCGCCCGGGGGCGGGAGTACCGGCGGGCCGGGGCTGATTGCGTGTACCCGATCCTCGCTCCGGTATACCAAATCGCCGAAGTGGCCGAGGCCGTTGGCGGGCCCATCAATGCGCACGCCAAGGTCGGCGGACCGGCCCCGGCCGAGCTCGCGGCGGCCGGGGCGACGCGCATCTCGTACGGCACCAGCGTGCACGACCACGTGATGACCCACCTCCGCGAGCTACTGCCGACGTTGAGCTAGCCAGGACCGTCAGAGGCGGCGGAGGGCGTAGACGAGGGCCCAGTCCTGGTCGTTCGCCAGTGGGTCGGCGACGTGGGCCGGCTGCCCGTTCACGCAACTCGGGTAGACGAAAGCGCACGTCGCCGAACCGTCCGCGGCGAAGCTGACCAGATTCGCGCGAAGGATCGCGTCCTCCGCAGCATCGAGCCACTCGGCCAGCTCCGGTTCGACCAGCTCGCGCGGCCAGGCGGCGTACACGACCGCGCTCAACGCGGACCAGTAGTGCGGGAAGACATCGCCCCACAAGCGCAGCCGGCCGAACCAGTACCCGTCCCAGTGCCGGAGTGCGACATGCCGGAGGCGCACGTCGGGCTGATCCGCCGCGAAGGCGGTCAGCCACGGCAGCCGCCGGGCGAGCTCGGCGCCGTCGATTTCGTCCGGCGCGATTTGGTATGCCGAAACCAGGAGCTCGAGCAGCGGCGCCACCATGCTCTGCTCATAATTCACCTCATGCGGCGGCAGCTCGTCCCCGTACCCGATGAAGGTTTTGGCATGCCGGACGAGATGGTCGTGCAGACCGAGCTCACTCAGCAGCGGACCGAGGTCGAACGCGAGGAAGTGATCGCCGCCGAGCTCGTAGTACCGATCGAGGATCCGCGTCGCGCCGTCCCGGTCGCCCTGCCCGAGCAGGAACCGCGCGAACCACGGGAAGTTGTAGAGGCGGACGGCGTTCTGGTGGATGCTGTCGTCCTGGATCGTGCCCGCGTCGTCGAGCAGATGATCGCGGACGAACTGCTCGTACCCCGCGAGGGCCTCGTCCAGCTCGGCACGATCGCCCCAGCCGCGATCGCGTACCTCCTGCAGGAGAATCGCCATCCCGATCCGCTCGCGGGCATCCGACCAGTCACGCCAGGCGCTGGACAGTACGGTGAGGCCGCTGTCGTTGTCGTACGGCACGAACGCGTACTTGCGGCTGCCGTCCAACTCGGGGCGGCGTTGATGATCAAGGATGAATCGCGCGCGGCGTTCCGCGATCACCCGGAGCGGCTCGTGGAACAGGACGGCGACGCGGGCGGTCCGCGTACCGTCGGTGGCTTCGACGTGGTGGAGGCCGGGCTCGTCGCTGCTGAGTTCGCGCGGGTCGATGCCGGTGAGCTGGAGCGTTCCGCCGACCTCGGTCGCCAGTTTTGTTGCCTCGATCAACGGTTGGCGATCGGCGTGGAAGTCGGGAAGTTTGGTATACCAGGCGAGCTGCCAGGTCCACCGGTAGGTCGCGCCCGGTTCGAGGGTGATCGCCGGCTGGCCGCCCATGGCGTGCGGGGCGCGGGCCTGGTCGGTGACATGCAGGTAGATGTGCCCGCGGATGTTGCTGCTGGTGCCTGGCTCGCGGGACTCGACCGAGTACGCCCAGAGCTCGCCCTCCGTGAGCTGCAGGCCCAGACCCGGCCCGCTGCCGTCCATCGGCACCGCCCAGACCCAGGCGTCCGCGCCGCCCGTCCAGACGTGCGCGTGCACTGATCCGGTGAGGCTCTCGCGGCTGGACGCATACACGTCGCGGTACGGCGTACTGATCGCGATCGACCCGACCTCGACCGGCGCATCGGCGGTGTTGCGCAGCTCGTACGTCTCCGTCCACCGCTCACCGAAACGGCGGCCGACCCGCAACTCCAGCTCGCCGAACCGGTACAGCAGGTCGATCCCGCTGCTGCGCCAGCGCGTGAACGCCGGGTTGTCGAACCGGTACGTACCGCGATCGGTGATGACGAAACCCTTGCCCCACGCGTGCAGACTGTCGTGTACGACACCTTCGTCGAGCAGGACGCGCCGGCCGTCCGGGTGCAGCACCTGCGCGACCGCACCGTCATCGGCGACCTGGACCGAACCTGAACCGAATTCAAAACTTTCCACGATCCGCCAACCTAATCGATGTCGAGAACCGCGCGCCTGCTCCGTCCCCCTGCTGAGCAACCACCTCGAACCGAAATGGGATACCAAAATGGACAAGCAGCAGATCGCCGAGATCCTTGCCAAGCCGTACGCCCAGCAGCTCCTGAACGGCCCCGAACCCGCCCGGCTCGCCTACGACGCGCTCGACGGCGACCCGCGGGTGATTCCGATCGGCTTCTGGACCGAAGGCGAACAGATCCTGATGGCCACCCTCCCCAAGTCCGCCAAGGTCGCCGCCCTCCGCAAGAACCCGAAGGTCGCCCTCACCATCGACACCGGCGCCTTCCCGCCCAAGGTCCTGCTGATCCGCGGCACCGCCGAACTCACCCTCCACCCCGGCATCCCCGAGGGCTACCTCCGCGCCGGCCACAAGGTCATGACCGACGCCCAGTACCCCGCCTGGGAGGCCGGCGTGAAGTCCCTCTACGACGAGATGACCCTCATCACCATCACCCCCACCTGGGCGAAACTCCTGGACTTCGAAACCACCATCCCCCAGTCGGTGGAAGACGTGATCAAAGCCAAGTCCGCCGGCTGACGGACCCTGCAGTTCAGGCGTTGTGGGTGCCGGGGTGGCGGTGGTTGGCTTGCAGGGCCGTGGCGGCGCCGCGGACGGCGGCGGTGTGGGGGGCCGGGGCGGGACGCACGGTGGCGCCGATCCGGCGGGACAGTTTGTACGTGATCTCCGGGCGCAGCGCACCGCCACCAGCAAGCAGTACGCCGCGATCGAGCGCATCGACTACCTGGCCGCAGCAGTCACCCTGCAACAGCCCGAGTACTGCGTCCGCCACCTCCTCGACAACCTCCGCCGCGGACAGGTCATCCACACCCAACGGCGTACTCCGCGCCTCGACCACGGACCCGTCGGTCAGCAACGCAACCTCGATCAACTGAGCACCCACATCAACCACCAGCAACGGGTCAGCAACCCCGGCCCGCGCCCCGAACGCAACCGCCTTGACGCCATCCAGCATCACCACAGCCGCCGGCCCCAGCACCTCCAACGCCGCCCGCATCCCCCGCCGCTGCCGCTCCCCACCCAACACCGGCACGACAGCAACCACCGTCAACCGGTGGGTGGCTGGGGTGGCGGTCTCGCGGCCGAGCAAGGTGGTAAGAAGACTGGCGGTTGCGGCGGCGTTGACGATCTCGCCTCGGCATACCAAACCACCTCGGCCGGAGGTGCCCGGTACGCGCGTTGGGACGTCGGCGGTCAGACCGTGCTCGGTGGTCCAGATCCGGGTCCGCGCACTGCCGAGGTCGATCGCAATCCCGGATACCAACCGGTCTCCCATCGGCAGCACCCGCCACCACGCGGGCCGCATCTCACTCGCCAAGGTGCGCGGGTGGTTTGAGTGGGTGGTCGGTGGGAGGGTGCGCCACCAGGAGCGGTCGGCTGTCGGCTGCGAGGTGGGCTGTTGTGGGTTCATCGGTCGGCTGTTTCACGGGCCCGGTGGCATTCGCCGCAGTACAGGGTTTGTGGGCAGATGCGCAGGCGTGAGAGTGCGATTCCGCCTCGGCATTCACGGCATTCGCCGTAGTGCCCGGTGTCCATCCGGTCCAGTGCCGCCTCGACGTCGGCCAGTACGTCTCGCGCCGCGACGACCAGACAGTCCTCGACCTCGGCCCGGCCCGCGCCGGCACCCTCGACCCGGCCGGCACGGGAAGCGCCAGCGTTCGGTGTCGAGGGGTGCGAGGTGGTGGGGGTTGGTTTGGGACGTTGGCGGATTTGGGCCAGTTGTTCGCGGCGGAAGGTGCGTTGGTCGAGCAGGATGGCTCTCAGGCCGGCCAGTTCGATTTTTGGTATACCGCCGTTGCGCGACTTGCGGGTCTGGCTGTTCACGCTCCTCCTCACTTGGCGCGGTGGCGCCCAGCGCAGGGCACTAGACCGCCTGCTGCTGGCAGCCCACGCAGAAGCGCACGTACGGCAGGATTTCCAGCCGGCCGACGGGGATGCGCGCCGCGCAGCCCTGGCAGGTGCCGTAGGTACCGTCCGAGACGCGTTCGACGGCGGCGTCGATCTCCTTCAGGACCAGGCGGATCGCGGTGGTTTGCGCGGTGACCAGGTCCTCGTTGGCGTTCGGCTTGTCGGCTTCCATCGCGTTCAGCTGGGCCAGCCGAGTGTTGCGCTCATGCTGCAGACGTTGCAGAGTCTCGTGGACGCGGTGCGCTCCGGGCTGACCGCCGGAGCCGAGCGTCGAGGTCTCTTGGGTGTTCATGACCACACCATGGCCGGTGGGTCAGCGGTTTCCTATCGGGACTGACCCCCATCTTGGTATGCCGGAGCGCTCGCCGGGCCGCACCATGACGCCCGATGGCGCACGATTGGTGTGAAGTACACGTCCGAGGACAGCGTGAAGGTACGCGTCCGAGGACCCGAGGGAAGGAATGCTGGTGTCGTTGTTCTGGCGGATCTTCGGCCTGAACGCGCTCGTGCTCGGCGGAGCGACCGCGTTGCTGCTGTGGGCGCCGGTCACGGTGTCGGTACCGGTGCTGTTCACCGAGGCGTCCGTACTGCTCGGCGGCCTGGTGGTGATGCTGGTCGCCAACGCCGCGCTGCTGCGGGTCGGTCTGGCGCCGCTGGCCCGGCTGAACCGGCGCATGTCCACCGTCGACGTACTGCGGCCTGGGCAACGGCTTCCGGTCAGCGGGCACGGTGGTATACCGGACCTGCTGCATGCCTTCAACGACATGCTCGACCGGCTCGAACGCGAGCGCGCGACGAGTGCGGCGCGGGCGTTGTCCGCGCAGGAGTCCGAGCGGCGGCGGATCGCGCGCGAACTGCACGACGAGGTGGGACAAAGCCTGACCGCGGTGCTGATGGATCTCAAACGTGCGGCGGATCGTGCGCCTGATCCTGGGCTGCGTGGCGAGTTGGCGCAGGCGCAGGAGACGACGCGGGCGAGTTTGGACGAGGTACGGCGGCTCGCGCACCGGCTGCGGCCCGGCGTACTGGAGGATCTTGGGCTGATCAGTGCGCTGACGGCGCTGGCGACTGAGGTGTCGGATCACACCGGGCTGGTGATTGATCGGCGGTTCGAGGCCGGGTTGCCGGTGCTGGATGAGCAGACCGAGTTGGTGCTGTATCGCGTCGCGCAGGAGAGTTTGACGAATGTCGCGCGGCACGCCGGGGCGAGGCGGATCGAGCTGTCGTTGGTCACGTACGCCGGGGGTGTTGTGCTGCGGATCGCGGATGACGGGCGTGGGACCGGGCTGGCGCATGAAGGGGCCGGCATTCGCGGGATGCGTGAACGGGCCCTGCTGATCGGTGCGACGCTCGAAATCGAACCCCGGGCGGCAGGCGGCACCGAAGTGAGCCTGACGGTGCCGGTCCAAAAGACGAGCGGGCGGGCGGATGGGGCTGCTGGGGGCCGGGTTGGCGGGGGCGGGGCTGGCGGGGGTGGGGGTTTGTGATGCGGGTGACTCGGATTTTGCTGGCGGATGATCATGCGTTGGTTCGGCGGGGCGTGCGGCTGATTCTTGACGGGGAGCCGGATCTTGAGGTGGTCGCGGAGGCGGATGACGGGAGTGAGGCGGTCGCGTTGTGCCGGAGCCAGGAGGTGGATCTGGCGATTCTCGACATCGCGATGCCGCGGATGACCGGGTTGCAGGCGGCGCGGGAGTTGTCGATCGTCAAGCCGGACGTACGAGTGCTGATGCTCACCATGTACGACAACGAGCAGTACTTCTTCCAGGCGTTGAAGGCGGGCGCGTCCGGGTACGTCCTGAAATCGGTGCTCGACCGCGACCTGGTCGAAGCGTGCCGGGCGACGATGCGGGGCGAGCCGTTCCTGTACCCGGGTGCGATGAAGCGGCTGGTCCGCAGCTACCTGGAGCGCGTTCGGCAGGGTGCTGATCTGCCGCAGCAGATCCTGACCGTGCGCGAGGAGGAGATCCTCAAGCTGGTTGCTGAAGGCAACTCGTCGAAGGAGATCGCCGAGCTGCTCACGATCAGCATCAAGACGGTCGAGCGGCACCGCTCAAACATCCTGCAGAAACTCGGGCTCCGGGATCGGCTCGATCTCACCCGGTACGCCATCCGCGCCGGCCTGCTCGAACCCTGAACCCCACCACACGCATCCGACGCATCCACGACGGCCGGGGCGGTCGGGCCGGTCGGGTCGGCCGCGCGGTAGCCGGGTGGCCGCGCGGTAGCCGGGAGGTCGAGGTGGGGCGCGCGGTAGCCGGGGTGAGTGGGTGGCCGCGCGGTAGCCGGGGTGGGCGCAGCATGTCCGGCGGTTGGTGCCGGTCTGGTGGGTGGGCGGGTGGTGCCGGTCTGGTGGGTGGGTGGGTGGGCCTGTGGATGACTGGTTTGGGGTGGTGGGGGTCGTGCGGCATGCTGGGGCTGGTTGGTATACCAAACCTGGAGTGTGGATGAGCGACGTGCGGGAATCTGAGGCCGAGCGGGTGGCGCGGCGGTTGCGGGACGAGATTCTCGACGGGGCGCGCCGGCCTGGGGAGAAGCTGGTCGAGCGGGAGCTGGCAGCGGCCCTGGAGGTCAGCCGGGTGCCGGTCCGGGAGGCGCTCAAGGTTCTGGTTGCCGAAGGGCTGGTCACGCTGCGGCCGCGGTCCTGGGCCGTGGTCCGGACCTTCACCGACTCCGATATCGCCGATCTTACCGAAGTGCGGACGGCGTTGGAGCCGTTGGCCTTCCGGTTGGCGGCGGAGCGGCGTACGCGGGAGGGGCTCGATCGGTTGCGGCGCACGCTGGACGATCAGCTGGTCGCGGCGCGGGCCGGGGACGCGGTGGTGGCGCGGCGGAAGGCGGCCGACTTTCACGAGATCGTCATGGAGCTCGCGTCGAACGAGCTGCTGATCGAGATCGAACGGCCGCTGCGGAGCAGGATGCGGTGGTTGCTCACTCAGCACGACGATCTGATGGCCGTCGCGGGGCAGCATCATGAGTTGTTCACCGCGATCGCCAACCGCGAAGCCGAGCACGCGGAATGGCTGGCCGGGGAACACCTTCGGCACTCCCAGTCCCTCTTCCGGGACACTCGCGGGTTGCCCTGACACCCACCAGCTCGCCCCGGCCCCTTCTTACCCGATCACTACCGGGTGGTATACCGAATTGCCGCCTGCAGAGTGAGCCCAGATCAATTTGGTATACCATTACCGGCATGCGTAGCTTGGTAGTTGGTGGGGTCCGGGGCCAGGGTGGGGCGTTGGTCGACCTGGTGGTTGCGGATGGCGTGATCACCGAAGTCGTGGCGGCCGGGAGTGCCGTCCGCGGCGAGGGCGTGGAGTGGCTTGACGGCCGTGGGTTGCTGGCCTTGCCGGGGTTCATCAACGCCCATGCGCATGTGGACAAGAGCTGGTGGGGCCAGCCGTGGGTTTCGTACGGCGGGGAGCCGACCACCCAGGGCCGGATCGCGCATGAGCGAGCCGAGCGCGACAAGTACGGAATCCCGAGCGTGGACGGTACGAAGGCTGTCCTTCGCGAGTTCCTGCGCCACGGGACGACCGCGACGCGTACGCACGTGGACGTGGATCTTGGCGTCGGACTGCGCGGAATCGCCAATGTGCACGAGGCTGCCGCCGCTCTGAACGGTGCTGTCGACGTGGAGATCGTCGCATTCCCGCAGGACGGTGTACTACGGCGGCCGGGCGTACTGGAGCTCCTCGATCAGGTAGCGGCCGAAGGGGCGACGAGTATCGGCGGGCTCGATCCGGCGTCGATCGATCGCGACCCGGTCGGCCAGCTGGACGCGCTCTTCGAGATCGCGGTCCGGCGTAACGTCGGCATCGACATTCACCTGCACGACCGCGGCGACCTCGGGGCGTTCCAGTACGAGCTGATCGCCGAGCGGACGACGGCCGGCGGACTGGCCGGGCGGGTGAATGTGTCGCACGGGTTCGCGCTCGGTGAGCTGGCGCCGCAGCGGCGGGCGGAAATGGTATACCAATTGGGCGAGGCCGGGGTTTCCTGGACGACGGTCGCGCCGGTCAACTCGGCGCCGCTGCCCTGGCGCGAGATGCGGACCGCCGGTGTCGCGATCGGACTGGGTACGGACGGCATCCGCGACCTCTGGTCCCCGTACGGTGACGGTGATCTGCTGCAGATCGCCCGTGGTTTCTCCCGGCTGCACGGTCTGCGCGAAGACGCCGACCTCACGTACGCGATCGAGCTCGCGACCACGGCCGCCGCGCCGTTCGTACACCGCGAGGTGCACGGCCTGACACCGGGCGCCCGCGCCGACATCGTACTGATCGACGCCGAGAACGTTCCCGACGTCCTGGTCCGCGCGCCGCGGCGTGAATTCGTCATCGCCGGCGGAGAGGTCGTCGTCCGCGACGGCGTCCTCCAGGTGTGAGTACCGGGACTGCCACGGTCGTCGAGAGGACCCTGGGCTCGTTGCGCGACAACCGGCCGTTTCGCCTGTTCTGGTTGTCGAATCTGTTCTTCTTCGGTGGGGTCTGGACGCAGACGCTCGTCCTCGGCTGGCTCGCGTACGAGACCACGCATTCCGACTTCCTGGTCGCCGTGTACACCGCCGTACGACTCGCACCGCTCTTGCTGGGACCGTTCGCCGGAGCGTACGCGGACCGGCACAACCGGGTTCGGCTGCTGATCATCGCGGCCTCGTGGGCGTTGGTGGCGGTCAGCACCGTGGCGACGCTGGCATCGCTCGGCCGGGCACCGTACTGGGTGCTCGTCGTGGGCGGACTCGCGATCGGGCTGGCCCAGTCGCCCTCACAACCGGCCCGCGCCTCGCTGGTGATGGACCTGGTCGGCCGGCAGAACATCAGCAACGCCAACGCGCTGAACTCGATGGCGCTGAACATGACGCAGGTGATCGGCCCCGCGCTCGGCGGCCTGATGATCAGCGGCCTCGGCGCACCGGCCGCATTGTGGGTCTCCACATTTTGGTATGCCATTTCGCTCGTCACGCTGCTGCCGTTGCGCCAGTACGGGCGGGTCGTCGGCGGGCACACCGGATCCGCGGTCCGGATGGTCACCAGCGGCCTCCGCGAGATCGCCCGGAACCGGCTGGCCTCGACGGTTCTGCTCGTCACGCTGGCGGCGAACACGTTGATCTGGCCGATCGCCCAGTCGTTCATGCCGGTCTTCGCGCAGGAGTCGCTCGGCCTCGACGCGGCCGGCCTCGGCTGGCTGCTGACCTGTACCGGCGTCGGCGGACTCACCGGCTCGCTGGTGATCGCGTGGCTCGGCGACTTCCGGTTCAAGGGCGGCATGTTCGTCGTCGGTACCGCGATCTGGGGAACGCTCTGGGCCGTCTTCGGGTTGTCGCACAGCCCGATCGCGTCGTTCGTACTGATGGCCGCGATCGGCGTGATGAGCGCTGCGTTCGGTGTCCTGCAGACCACGCTGCTCCTGATGACCACCAACGAATCCCTGCACGGCCGCGCCCTCGGCGTCCAGGAACTCGCGATCGGCATCATGCCGGTGGCCTCCCTCGCGTTGGGCGCCTTCGCCGAGCACTACGGCGTCAGCATCACCACCTTCGTGAGCGGACTCCTCCTCGTTGTCCTGCTCGCCCTCCTCGCCCTCTGGACCCCACAACTCCTCCGCTACGACGGCCACGACAGCCACGGCGGCGACGACAGCCACCGCGGTTACGACAACCAAGGGCCGCTACCGTAGAAACCCAGGAGGTGACCCCGATGGTGGTACGAGTGCGGCGGATCTACGACTCCGCCGACGACACCGACGGCAAGCGCGTACTGGTCGATCGCCTATGGCCGCGTGGAATCAGCAAGGAGCAGGCCCATCTGGACGAGTGGTGCAAAGAAGTTGCCCCGTCCAACGAGTTACGCGAGTGGTACGGACACGATCCGGTACGACGAGTTCGCCCGCCGGTACCGGGAGGAACTTCAGCAGCCAGAACGCGCGCAAGCCCTTGAACAGCTCAAGAAACTGGCCAAGGGCAAGCTGACGTTGCTCACCGCAACCAAACAGGCCGAGATCAGCCAGGCCGCGGTGCTGGCGGACATCCTGAAGTAGCTCAGGACCACCACTTGTTGCTGCGCGACAACGCGTCCGCGGTCTCACCGGTCGTGTCGAGCCCGTCGAGATCAGCCACCGCGGCAGCGTCCAGCTCGAAGTCGAACACGTTGTAGTTCTCCAGGATCCGCGGCTGATGCGTCGACTTCGGGATCACCGACAGCCCCTTCTGCATCGCCCACCGGATCAGCACCTGCGCGGGCGTGTGACCGGTGGCTTCGGCAATCCTGGCTACTACCGGATCACCGAGGTGCTTGCCGGTCCCCAGCGGGCTGTACGCCTGCGCAACGATGCCTGCGTCTTCACAAGCGGAGACGAGCGCCCGCCGGTACTCGAACGGGCTGAACTGAATCTGGTTCACCGCCGGCTGGATCTCCGCGACCTTCGACAGCTCCTGGATCTCGTCGGCGCCGAAGTTCGAGATGCCGATGCCCTTGGTCAGGCCGGCCTCGGCCGCCGCCTGCATCCCCGGCCAGGCCCAGGTCGGTCCGCCCTGCGGCCAGTGGATCAGGTACAGGTCGAGGTACGGCGTACCGAGCCGCTCGAGGCTCTTCTCTGCCTCGACCCGCGCGTCCTTCCCACCCGGATAGAACTTGGTGGTCAGGAAGATTTCCTCGCGTGGTATACCACTGTCCCGGATCGCCCGGCCGACGCTTGCCTCGTTCTGGTACGCCTGCGCGGTGTCGATCAGCCGGTACCCGGCCTCGAGCGCCCACGTGACAGCACGTTCGCATTCGGCTCCGTCGTCGACCTGCCAAACCCCCAGCCCGAACAGCGGGAGCTCGGTGCCGTTGGACAACGTGCGCGTCAGCTGAGTCATACAACCCTTCTACCACGCCAACCGAAACAACACCCGCGGATCCCAAGCCGGCGGAACCCAGCGCCGACGGATACCTACAGCCTGTTCGCCGCCCGGATCACGTCCACGACATCGGACATCATCCCGGTCAAGTCGTAGTCCTTGGGCGTGTACACCGCGGCCACCCCGGCGGCGAGCAGCGCCTTCGCGTCCCCCTCCGGCACGATCCCGCCGACAACCACCGGCACATCCTCCAGCCCGGCAGTACGCAGGCCGTCGACCACCTGCGGTACGAGCTCCATGTGCGATCCGGAAAGAATCGACAGCCCGACGCAATGCACGTCCTCGGCGACGGCGGCGGCGACGATCTGCTCCGGCGTCAGCCGGATGCCTTGGTATACCACCTCGAACCCCACATCCCGAGCCCGGACCGCGACCTGCTCCGCACCGTTGGAGTGACCATCAAGCCCGGGCTTTCCGACCAGCAACCGCAGCCGCCCACCGAGCTCTTCCGACGTCGCCTTGACCTTCGCGCGGACCGCCGCGAGATCCGCGCCACCAGCCGCGATACCGACCGATCCGGACACCCCGGTCGGCGCGCGGTATTCGCCGTACATCTCCCGCAGTACGCCCGCCCACTCCCCCGTCGTCACACCGGCCCGGGCGCACTCCAGGGTCGCGGGCATCAAGTTGTCCGCCGTCTTCGCGGTCGCCCGCAACTTGGCGAGGGCAGCGTCGACAGCAGCCGCATCTCGTTTGGTATGCCATTCTCGCAACGACTCCAGCGCAGCGGATTCGGCCGCCGGATCCACAGTCTGGATCGCCGTATCGAGATCGGCAGTCAGCGGTGACGGTTCGGTGGTGTCGAACCGGTTCACGCCGACGACAATCTGCTCGCCGGACTCGATCCGCTGCCGCCGCTCCGCATGCGACGCGACCAGCGCCTGCTTGAGGTACCCGCTCTCAACAGCCGCGACCGCACCACCCATCGCCTGCACCCGGTCGATCTCCTCGCGCGCCCCGTCGACCAGCGCGGACACCTTCGCCTCGATCACATGCGATCCGTCGAAGATGTCGTCGTACTCCAGCAGATCGGACTCGTACGCAAGCACCTGCTGCATCCGCAGCGACCACTGCTGGTCCCACGGCCGCGGCAGCCCGAGCGCCTCGTTCCAGGCCGGGAGTTGTACGGCCCGGGCGCGCGCGTTCTTGGACAGCGTCACGCCCAGCATCTCCAGGACGATCCGCTGCACGTTGTTCTCCGGCTGCGCCTCGGTCAGACCGAGAGAGTTGACCTGGACGCCGTACCGCAGCCGCCGTGCTTTCGCATCGGTCACGCCATACCGCTGCAGCGTCAACTCGTCCCAGAGCTGGACGAACGCGCGCATCTTGCACGTTTCCTCGATGAAACGCACACCGGCGTTCACGAAGAACGAGATCCGCTGCACCACTTCACCGAACCGCTCCGGCGGCACCTGACCCGCGTCGCGCACCCTGTCCAGTACGGCGGTCGCCGTGGACAGCGCGAACGCCAGCTCCTGTACGGGGGTCGCGCCGGCCTCCTGCAGGTGGTAGCTGCAGATGTTGATCGGATTCCACTTGGGCATCCGAGCGACCGTGTACGCGATCACGTCCGTCGTGAGCCGGAGCGACGCCTCGGGCGGGAACGCGTACGTGCCGCGGGACAGGTACTCCTTGACGATGTCGTTCTGCGTCGTACCGGTCAGCTCGTCCGGACGCGCGCCCTGCTCCTCGGCAGCGACCTGGTAGAGCGCGAGCAGCCACATCGCGGTCGCGTTGATCGTCATCGACGTGTTCATCCGCGCCAGCGGGATCTGGTCGAAGAGCGCGCGGACGTCACCCAGGTGCGCGACCGGTACGCCGACCTTGCCGACCTCGCCCTTCGCCAGCGGATGATCCGCGTCGTACCCGGTCTGCGTCGGCAGGTCGAACGCGACCGACAGGCCGGTCTGTCCCTTGGCCAGGTTCCGCCGGAACAGCGCGTTCGACTCCGCCGCGGACGAGTGACCCGCGTAGGTTCGCATCACCCACGGTCGATCCTTCTCGGTGACTCCATCCGAAGCAGCCATGTACCCGAGAGTAGGACTCTGTGCCCTTGTGAGTCCGCCCCTCGTGACCCGAGTCACCAGGGGCGTGGATCACACGAAACGATCCTCAGGCCGTCATCGGCAGCGGCGTGCGCTCGACCTTGAGGACCCGGTGCAGGCGGGTGACCGCGAGGATGCGGACCACCGACGGCATCGGGTGCCAGAGCACGAGCTGGCGGCCGAGGAGCTGAGTGCGGCGATGGGTGGCGACCAGCAGGCCGAGGCCGGTCGCGTCGACCGCGTCGACGGCCTCCAGGTCGACGATCACGTCCCCGTCCGAGGTGTCGATCAGATGGTTGAGCGTTTGCCGAACGTCGCCCACTGAGCGGACGTCCAGGATGCCGGTCAGATGTACCACGTTGTCAGACTGATGGTGGGTCTGGTGGTGGGTCGTCTGGTGCTGGGTCGGTGCGAGCATGTCCGGGCCCTCCGCTCTTCCGGCGGCCCCCGAGTGATCGGCCGCGTGGCAGCGTCTTGTCCCTAAAGACTCCCTGCAGACACGGAAGGTTGCCAAGACCTCACGAACTTTTACTTCGGGTGACGACGCACTTCCGGCGGCACCGGACCGGCGTGGACACAGTCTTCGCGCGACAATGAGCAGTGTGTTCGCGGAGGAGTACTTCTGGTTCCCGGTGGTGACCATCGCGCTGGCCGGCTCGATGGTGCTGCTGTGCCGCTGGGCCTTCTCCAAAGCGAAAGGCGGCTCACTTGTCCGCCGGGTGGACACGCGGCCGGCCGCGCGGGACTCCTTCGGCCTGCTGATCGACGTACGCACCGTGCCCAGCTACAACGACGCCCGGGTCCTGGTGTCCCGGCTGGCAGCGTTCCGGATCAAGGCGACCGCCGCCCGCACCGACGACGGCTGGACCGTCTACGTCTGGCCCCAGGACGAGGCAGCCGCCCGCGGCCTCCTCGACGCCCCCTGACCCAGCAGCTAACACCGCAACCTCCTGAGAGCTGCGAAGGGACAGCGCTTTTCCCCAGCGTCTAGGGTCTGAGTATGGGGACTCTGCTTGAGCTGGACCTGACCCGCGGCGTACTCGAGACGCCGCCCGCTTCACCAGTGGCGGCCTTCCGTGCCCGCCACCTGCCGACGCTGCGCGAGCTGGTCGGCGCACTGCGAAAGGGCTCGCGCGACGACTCGGTGGTCGGCGTCGTCGCCCACCTCGGCGCACACCGCCTGTCACTCGCACAGGTGCAGGAGCTCCGCGAGGCGGTGGCCGACTTCCGGACGTCAGGCAAACCGGCAGTGGCCTGGACCGAGTCGTTCGGTGAGGCCGGTCAGGGCACGGTCCCCTACTACCTGGCCACGGCGTTCGACGAGATCTGGCTGCAGCCGTCCGGTGACCTGGCCATCACCGGTGTGACCGTGCAGGCCGTTTTCGTCCGCGGTGCGCTCGACAAGGCCGGGGTCATCCCCCAGTTCGGCAAGCGGCGTGAGTACAAGACGGCGGCAGACACCTTCACCGAGAAGGAGATGACCGCACCAGCGCGGGAGATGGCGTCCCGGCTGGCTGAGTCGGCGTACGAGCAGATCGTGGAAGGCATCGCGGTACGCCGCCGGCTGGACACCGCACGGGTGCGGGAGCTCGTCGACAGCGCGCCCCTGCCCGCGCAGGACGGTCTGGATGCCGGACTGGTCGATCGACTCGGCTACCGCTCCGACGTGTACGACGAGTTGGAGAAGCAGCTTCAGTACGACGACCGCTTGCTGGCTGAGCGCTACATCCGGCGCGGCCCGCGTACCGTCGATGAGCTGCGCAAGACGTTCCCCTGGCCGCAGAAACCACTCGTAGCCGTGGTCCGCGTGACCGGTGGCATCTCAGTGGGCCGCAACTCCAACAGCCCGATGGGTGGACCTGGCTCCGGCTCCGACACCATCGGCGCCGCACTGCGCGCTGTGACCGACAACGACCACGTCAAAGCGGTGGTGCTGCGCGTGGACAGCCCCGGTGGCTCGTACGTCGCGTCAGACGCCATCCGCAACGAGGTACTGCGCTTGCGGTCGACCGGACGACCTGTGAAGTCGGAGGCCAAGCGGTCTTAGGAAGACAACTCACAAGACCAACTCCTTGGCTCACAGAACGACATGGCTACGATCCGACTTCGATCGGCGTGCTGACCGGCAAGGGCGTCGTACGGGACGCACTAGGCCGGATCGGGATCTCCCGCGAAGCGGTATCCGAAGGTGCGAACGCGCAGATGTTCTCCGCGCAGGAGGAGTTCACCGACGAGCAGTGGGCGCGGCTGGAGGAGACGCTGGACCGCATCTACAAGGACTTCGTCGCCAAGGCGGCGCAGGACCGCGGACTGCCCGAAGAGCAACTGGAAGCACTCGCGCGCGGCCGCGTGTGGACCGGCGCCGACGCACACAGTCACAAGCTGGTCGACGAGCTCGGTGGGTTCCAGCATGCGCTGACGCTCGCCTGCAACCGGGCTGGTCTGGACCGCGACGAGATCGGCGTCACGTCCGTACCGCACCGCAATCTGCTCAGTCAGCTCCGGGCGCCGGTGACGACCGATGATCTGGCCGTCACCGCGGCGCCGCTCTCGCTGGACGGCCTGACCACCGGCCTCTACAGCGCACTGGGCCTGCCACCGGCAGGAGTACTGCGGATGCCCTTCAGCTGGGAAATAGGCTAGTAGCTGGGAAATCGGCTAGTAGCTGGCGGATCGGCTAGCGTTCGCCGCCCGGCACCCAGAGGACGTCGCCGCCGGAGGACAGGTTCGCCACCCGGCCGAGGATGAACAGCAGGTCGGACAGGCGGTTCAGGTATGTGATCGCCAGCAGGTTGACGGACGGGCCGTGCGCTTCGACGGCGGCCCAGCCGGCCCGCTCCGAGCGCCGGACGACCGCCCGAGCCACGTTCAGGTACGCGGCGCCCTCGGTCCCGCCGGGCAGGATGAACGACCGCAGCTTGGTCAAACGACTGTTGTACTCGTCGCACCAGCCCTCGAGCCGGTCGATGTACTCCTGGGTGATCCGCAGCGGTGGGTACTCCGGGTCGGGCGTGATCGGGTTGCACAGGTCCGCGCCGACGTCGAACAGGTCGTTCTGGATCCGGGTCAGCAGCACCACGATCGAGGTGTTCAGGTGCCCGGCCGCGATCGCGACGCCGATCGCGGAGTTCGCTTCGTCCACCTCGCCGTACGCGGCCAGCCGCGGATCGGTCTTCGAAGTGGTCGAGTTGTCGCCCAAGCGGGTCTCGCCGGCGTCTCCGGTGCGGGTGTAGATCCGCGTCAAGTTCACAGCCATGCCAGGGACTCTACGCAAACCCCAGGCCGGTCAAACGCTACAGTCGACCAGTGGAACGGTTTCGGATCGCGGGTGAGGCACGGCTCGACGGCGCTGTCGAGGTGGCCGGAGCGAAGAACAGCGTGCTCAAGTTGATGGCGGCGGCACTGCTGGCGGAAGGTACGACGACGCTGCGGCAGGTGCCGGGCATTCTCGACGTCACGTTCATGGCGCAACTGCTGGACACGCTCGGCTGCTCGGTGAAGGTGGACCCGGACGGGCGGCTGGCGACGATCTCGGTGCCGGCCGAGGTCAAACACCAGTGCGACTACGACCTCGTACGCAAGCTGCGGGCGTCGATTTCGGTGCTCGGGCCGTTGCTGGCCCGCTGTGGTCAGGCCGAGGTGGCGTTGCCCGGCGGCGACAACATCGGCTCCCGCGGGCTGAACATGCACGTCGCGGGCCTGGAGGCGATGGGCGCGAAGGTGCACATCGAGCACGGTTTCGTGATCGCCGAGGCGCCGCAGGGGCTGCACGGCGCCGAGGTCTGGCTGGACTTCCCGAGCGTCGGCGCGACCGAGACGATCATGATGGCGTCGGTGCTCGCGAAGGGTACGACGATCATCGAGAACGCCGCCCGCGAGCCGGAGATCCAGGACATCGCGGCGATGCTGGTCGAGATGGGCGCGCTGATCGACGGCGCCGGGTCGCCGCGGATCGAGATCACCGGCGTGGACGGGCTGCTGAACCCGGTCGACCACACCGTGGTCCCGGACCGGATCGTGTCCGGCAGCTGGGCATTCGCGGCGGCCATCACCAAGGGTGACGTGACGGTCTCGAACGGGCACGCGGAGCACCTCGAACTGCCGCTCGACAAGCTGCACAAGGCCGGCGCGGAGATCACCGTGCTGAACCCGGGCTTCCGGGTCCGGATGCACGACCGGCCGAAGCCGGTGGACGTGGTCACGCTGCCGTACCCCGGTTTCGCGACCGATCTGCAGGCGTTCGTGATCGCGATGAACGCGCTCAGCGACGGCGCGGCGATGGTCACGGAGAACCTGTTCGAGGGCCGGTTCACGTTCGCGCAGGAGCTGACCCGGCTCGGCGCGCAGATCCAGACCGACGGGCATCACGCGGTCGTCCGCGGCGTCCCGCGGCTGTCCGGCGCCCCGGTGGTCGCCTCGGACATCCGCGCCGGCGCCGCGCTGGTACTGGCCGGCCTCGCCGCCGAAGGCGAGACCCTGGTCTCAGCCGCCCACCACGTCCACCGCGGCTACACCGACTTCGCCGGCAACCTCCGCCGCCTCGGCGCCGACGTGGTCGTCGAGCCCGACGACGCGGAGCTGTACTGGAATTAGGCGCCCCGCTGGCGGGTTGTTTCACCGCTGACCTGTTGCAGCACGCCAGCAATCACATAACCCGCCAGCGCAGCGGTCGGGTTAGGGTCTGCGCATGACTGAGCGTGTGATCAAGCCTCTGGGGCGTGGCTTCCTGTTCCTTGACTCGCATCCGGCGGGGTGTGCGCGGATTGTGCGGGACCTGGCCGCCGAGGTGCCATCGCGTACGGCGGAACGGCGGACCGCACTGGTAGTCGGATCGAGCTCCGGGTACGGACTGGCCTCGACGATCGCCGGACTGGCACGGTACGGGGTCGACGGGATCGGGGTTTGTTTCGAGAAGGCGCCGACGGCTCGGCGGACGGCGACCGCCGGGTGGTACCGGACCGCGGAGACGGCCGCACTGGCCGCGGAGCTCGGCCGGTCGTGGAGCTTCGTCAACGCGGACGCGTTCGCGGACACCACGAAGGACGAGGTGCTGGACCTCGTCGCCGAGCGGCTCGGCGGGATCGATCACCTGATCTACAGCGTGGCGGCGCCGCGCCGGGTGGACCCGCGGAACGGCGAGACGTACCAGTCGGTGCTGAAGGCGATCGGCGCGGAGCACACCACGAAGAGCCTCGCGTTCGAGGACGGCGCTCCGGTGCTGCAGGAGGTCGGGATCGAGGTCGCGACCGACGACGAGATCGCGCAGACCGTGAAGGTGATGGGCGGCGAGGACTGGGCACGCTGGGTCACGGCGCTGCAGGAGCGCGAACTGCTCAAGCCTGGGTTCAACACAGTTGCGCTGACGTACATCGGGTCTGAATTGACTGGTCCGCTGTACCGGCAGGGGTCGATCGGTGCCGCGAAGGCGGACCTTGAGCAGACCGCGCTGAAGCTGGCCGCGGATGGGGTGACGGCGCGGACGTCCGTGAACGGTGCTGCCGTGACGCAGGCGTCGTCGGCGATCCCCGGCATCGGGCTGTACGTCAGCATCCTGCACAAGGTGGCGGGCCTGCAGACGCCGGTCGAGCAGTCGATCGCGTTGTGGGATCAGCTCACCGGCGCGGCGCCCCTCGACCTTGACGAGGAAGGCCGCATCCGCCTTGACCGCTGGGAGCTGACCGACGAGGTACAGGCCAACGTTCGCGCGGTCTGGGAATCGGCCACCAAGGACAACATCGGCGAGGTCACGGACGCGGCCTGGTTCCTCGCCGAGGTACGCCGCTTGTACGGCTTCGACGTCCCCGGAGTGGACTATGCAGCCGAAACCGAAGTCGACGTAACCTGGCCGGCCTGATCGTCAGAGTGGTTTGAACGACACCATTTCGAGTACTAGTTCGGCCGCATCGTCTGACGCGTCGAGGTCGACTGTTGCGGTGATGCGCCAGTCGTGGTTGCCGTCGGGGTCGTCGATGATTTGCTGCACTTCCCAGTAGCCCGGGTGCTCTTCGACCAGGAAGAGCGCCGGGCCGCGGGCGGCCGGGCCGGTGTTGAGCGTCTCGTGTTCGGCGTAGTACGCGGTGCCGGCCTCGGCCCAGCGGGCGGCGTCCCAGCCGGCGTCGGTGTCGAGTTGGCCGAGCTCGGCCCAGCGGTGCAGCGCGAGCAGTTCGACCCGGCGGAACATCGCGTTTCGGACCAGTACGCGGAAAGCCCTGGTGTTCAAGGTGATCCGGCGCGGGCCGACCGGTACCGCGGCGACGACCTCCTCGGTGGTCGGGTTGGTCAGTTCCTCCCACTCGTCGAGCAGGCTGGAGTCGGTCTGCCGGACGACCTCGCCGAGCCACTCGATCAGGTCGGCCAGGTCCTCGTCCACCTTGTCCGGCGGTACGGTCTGCCGGAGCGCCTTGTACGCGTCGCTCAGGTACCGCAGCACGATGCCCTCCGAGCGCGCCAGCCCGTAGTACCCGATGAACTCGCCGAACGTCATCGCCCGTTCGAACATGTCCCGGACCACTGCCTTCGGCGACAGCCCGGTATCCGCGATCCACGGATGCGTCTGCCGGTACATCTCGAACGTTGCCTCGAGCAACTCCTGCAGCGGCTTCGGCCAGCTGACGTCCTCCAGCAACTCCATCCGCTCGTCGTACTCGATGCCCTGGGCCTTCATCGCGTTCACCGCCTCGCCCTTGGCGTGGTGCTCCTGCGCCCAGAGCACGGCGCGCGGGTCCTCCAGCGTGGCCTCGATGATCGACACCACATCCAGCGCGTACGAGGGGTCGGCCGGATCGAGCAGATCGAGCGCCGCAAGGGCGAAGGTGGACAACGGCTGGTTCAGGCTGAAGTCCTTCTGCAGGTCGACCGTGAGGCGGAAGATCCGGCCGTTCTCGTCGGGCTCGTCGAGACGTTCGACCACACCGGCGGTGACGAGAGTGCGGTAGATCTGGATCGCGCGCCGGATCAGCCGCACCTGCGCACGGGCGTCCTCGTGGTTGTCGCGGAGCAGGTGCCGCATGCTCGCGAACGCGTTGCCGTCGCGGGCGATGACGTTCAGCAGCATCGCGTGGCTGACCCGCATCCGGGACTGCAGCGCCTCCGGCTCGGCCGCGACCAGCCGGTCGAACGTGTCCTCGCCCCAGGTGACGAAACCTTCCGGCGGCTTCTTCCGCTGGACCTTGCGCTGCTTCTTCGGATCGTCACCGGCCTTGGCGAGCGCCTTCACGTTCTCCACCACGTGATCCGGCGCCTGTACGACCACGGTGCCGGAGGTGTCGTACCCGGCCCGCCCGGCCCGGCCCGCGATCTGGTGGAACTCGCGTGCTTTCAGGATCCGCTGGCGACGGCCGTCGTACTTGCTCAGCGCGGTCAGCACGACCGTACGGATCGGGACGTTGATGCCGACGCCGAGCGTGTCGGTGCCGCAGATGACCTTGAGCAGACCGGCTTGTGCGAGTTGCTCGACCAGGCGCCGGTACTTGGGCAGCATGCCGGCGTGGTGCACACCGATGCCGTGCTTCACCAACCGTTGCAGCGTCCGCCCGAAGCCCTTGCTGAAGCGGAAGTTTCCGATCAGCTCGTTCAGTTTCTCCTTCTCCTCCTTCGAGGAGACGTTGATGCTCATCAGGGCCTGCGCACGTTCCAGCGCGGCGGCCTGGGTGAAGTGCACGACGTACACCGGGGCCTGATGGGTGGTAAGCAATTCTTCGAGCGTCTCGTGCAGGGCGGTGGTGACGTACTTGTAGACCAGCGGGACCGGGCGTTCACCGGACGCGACGATCGCGGTCGGGCGGCCGGTACGGCGGGACAGATCGATCTTGAACCGCTCGACGTCACCGAGGGTCGCGGACATCAGCACGAACTGCGCGGCCGGCAGCTCGAGCAGCGGGACCTGCCAGGCCCAGCCGCGGTCCGGCTCGGAGTAGAAGTGGAACTCGTCCATCACGACCTGACCGACGTCGGCGGCCGAGCCTTCCCGGAGCGCGATGTTGGCGAGGACCTCGGCCGTGCAGCAGATGATCGGCGCGCCGGCGTTCACCGCGGCGTCACCGGTCAGCATGCCGACCTTGTCCGCGCCGAACACGTCGCACAGCGCGAAGAACTTCTCCGACACCAGCGCCTTGATCGGCGCGGTGTAGAAGGTCCGCCGGCCGTGCGCGAGCGCGGCGAAGTGCGCGCCGGTCGCGACCAGGCTCTTCCCGGACCCGGTCGGCGTGGAGAGAATCACGTTCGACCCGGTCATCACCTCGATCAACGCTTCTTCCTGCGCCGGGTACAACGAGATGCCCTGCTCCCCCACCCAACGCGCGAACGCGTCGTACAGGTCGTCAGGCTCGGTCGTGTCGGGCACCAGCTCAGTCAGCGTCATCGCGACCCATTGTTGCTTACCGCCTGATTCGGCGGCAGCTCGACAGTACGTAGACGACCACTGCGGTGCGATTTGAGCGGCGCCAGGCGGGCGCCGCGGGCGCAGTAGAGGCATACGTACTGTCGAGCTGCCGAGTATCTACTTTCGGCCTTGGACCGCCAGTGCTTGTTCCAGTTCGTGGCGGATGGCGTCGGCGCCGGACTTGCGGTAGTCGGCGACCGCGTCGTCCCAGGCGCTCAGTGGAGCCCGGCCGAGTTGGATGTCCTTGGTCAGCGAGTCCATCCGGACGTCGAGGATCTTCCCCTTGGTGGATTGCGTCGGCGAGTACAGACCGTACGTCGGCTGCAGGATCGCTGTCGGGAGCACGGTCTTGAGATGGTCGTACGCCATGTCGACCGCGTCCGGATGACCGGGGAAGTACGCCGGGTACGGACCATCGGCCAGGTACTGGATCGGGAACTCACCCAAACAGACCTCGCTGCCGCCGTCCTTGGTGAGCTGTGGATCGGTCCCGTTCAGCGTGTAGTGCCGGCCGGGCAGGCCGAACTTGCGGAACAAGTACTCCTCCGTGCCGAACGGCGCCGCGAACCAGTTCAGTACGCGGAGCAACGTCTTCGTACGCTCCGGCGAACTCGGCCGGATCGCCGCGATCGAGTTGTTCGGCGACCCGAGCAGCACCCGGCCGACCTTGCCGTCCGAGCTCCGTGGCACCGGCAGCGAGACGCTGAACGCCGGCGAGGTGGCCCGCCGGTAGAAGCTTTGGATCGACGAGTACGTGTCCTGGGTCAGCACCGCCGAGCCCTGGGTGAACCACACCTTCTGGTTGTTCTTCGCGACGCCGTCCGGATGGATCAGGCCGGCCGCCACCATCTGGCGGGTGATCGACAGCATCTGTTTGTGCTCGGGCAGTTCCCGGCTGTGCACCAGCTTTCCGTCCCGCACCTCCCAGATGTTCGGCAGGCCGAGCATCGCGCTCAACGCGGCGGTGGGCGGTACGGCGAAGGCCCACCGGTTCTTCTTCGCATCGGTGACCGCCTTCCCGATCTTCATCAGATCGTCCGGCGTCGGTGAGCCGAGCTCGACGCCCAGCTGGTCGAGGATGTCCTGCCGAGCCAGCAGTGTGTTCGACGACATCACGCCGCGCTGGATCGGGACGGCGCGGATGCCGCCGGAGAATACGCAGCCGCGCCACGAGTCGGCCGGCGCATTGGCCAGGAACGGGTACTCGAGGATCGCATCCCCGGACAGGTACTCGGTCAGGTCCTGCGCCCGCGCCTCGAGGAACTGCGGCAGGTACGCGAAGGCACCGTCCACGTTGAACAGATCGCCCAGCGTGTCACCGGCGACCGAGGTGGCGAACTTGTTCGTGTAGTCGCCCGCCGCGGTGATGTTCAGTTCCAGCGGCGAACCGAGGCGGCGATTGAGTTCCTGCCAGTACGGGTTGCGATCGGCGGTGGGCGGGATCGGGTTCGAGGTGGGTGCCGAACCGGTCACCGTGGTGCCGTCGCCGGGTATCCCGTCCGTCACCTTCGCCGGGTGCGCCGGGAACTTGTAGAAGCAGTCCGGCATCAGCGGATGCACCCGCGGCAGATCCGGTTTCGGGCCGGCGAATCGTTTGTACGTCGGCAGCGCCACCGGCTTGTTCAAGGCAGCGATATCGGTTGATCGGGTCACCGTGGAGCAACCGCTCAATCCGCCGGCGGTGGCGGCCGCGGCCAGCGATCCGCCGAGAAGCGTTCTTCTGCTGATCATCTCGTCACCCCTTCACCGCGCCGGTCATCATGCCCTTGGCGAAATGCCGCTGCAGGAACGGGTACACGATCAGGATCGGCACCAGCGAAACCACCAGAATCGCCATTTGAATCGATTCCTGCGGCGGCAATTGGTCGGCCGAAGCACCGCCGAGATCGCCGCTGCTCAGCTCGGTGTTGTTCACCACATAAGTCCGCAGTACGAGTTGCAGCGGCCATTTCGCGGTGTCGTTGATATACAGCATCGCGTTGAAGAACGCGTTCCAGTACCCGACCGCGTAGAACAGTCCGACGACCGCGAGTACCGCCCGCGACAGAGGTAGAACGATAGACCAGAAGATGCGGAAGTCGCCGGCGCCGTCGACCCGGGCGGAATCGAGCACCGAGTCCGGGATGCTCATGAAGAACGAGCGCAGCACGATGACGTTGAAGCCGCTGATCGCGGTCGGGAGGATCAGCGCCAGAAGCGAGTCGAGGAGGCCGAATTCCTTGACCACCAGGTAGTTCGGGATCAGGCCCGGGCTGAAGAGCAAGCTGAACAGGACGATCATCAGGATCGGTCGCTGCAGGAACGAGCCTTGCCGGCTGAGCGCGTACGCGAGCATCGTGGACCCGGCGAGACTGATCAAGGTGCCGCCGACGGCGATCAGTACGCTGACGCCGAGCGCTCGCTGCACGACGCCGCCGTTGAAGATGGACTTGTACGCGTCGAGGTTGAGACCGTCCGGCCACAGGACGAATCCGCCGGAGTTCGTGACGTGTTGCTGGCTCGCGATACTGGTCGAAATCACGCCGAGAAACGGCACGATCACCAAGGCACAACAAACAATCAGCACAACAGCCTTCAATACCCGGGAGGACATTCCGGGAGCTTCGTCGATCATACTCATTTCTTGTACACTCCCGCCTCGCCGAAGAGATGGGCCACTTTGTTGGCGCCCAGTACGAGGGCGACGCCGAACAGGCCCTTGACCAAACCGACCGCGGCGGAAACGCCCCATTGGCCGGCCAGGACGCCGTTGTTGTAGACGTACGTGTCGAGCACTTCGCTGGCGGGTCTGCCGACCAGGTTCTGTTGCAGGATGATCTGCTCGAAGCCGACGGTCAGCGAGTCGCCGAGGCGCAGGATCAGCAGCAGGATGATCAGTCCGCGAATGCCGGGGACGGTGACGTGCCACAGTTGCCGCCAGCGGGACGCGCCGTCGACGCGGGCGGCCTCGTACAGCCCCTGGTCGATCTGGGTGAGGGCGGCGAGGAAGAGGATCGTGCCCCACCCGGTGTCCTTCCAGATCACCTGACTGGTGAGCAGCGCGATGAAGCCGTCCGGGTTGCCGAGGAAGTCGATCGTGCTCATGCCGTGTTCACGGAGGAAGTTGTTGATCAGCCCGCTGCCGCCGAGGATCTGCTGGAAGATCGCCACCACGATCACCCAGGACAGGAAGTGCGGCAGGTACAGGACGGACTGGACGATCCGCTTGATGCGCTCCGACAGCAGGCTGTTCAGCAGGAGCGCGAGCGCGATCGGCGCCGGGAACACGAAGATGACCTGCACCAGGGTGATCAGCAGCGTGTTCTTCAGTGCGTTCAGGAACTCGGCGTCACCGTTGAAGATGACGGCGAAGTTGTCCCAGCCGACCCAGGCGCTGCGGCCGAGCGGGACGAACGGGAGATACTCCTGGAAGGCGATCAGGTTGCCGAGTAGCGGGAGGTAGTGGAACGCGAGCAGCAGCACCAGGCCGGGCAGGGCCATCAGCAGCAGGATCTTGTCCCGGCGAGCCCGCGCCCACCAGTTGAGCGTCCGGCCGCGCGAGGTACCCGGTGGATCCGCGCCCGGGCCGGCGGCAGCTTGTGTCGGGGTTGACCGGTCGTGGATTGCATCGATTCGAGCCACGCGAGACTCCCTGGATGGTTGCCGTCGCCCTCACTGGTGGAGAGCGTTTTCCGTTCCCCTTTGTTCGATATTGTCGTGTCGTGAGGGAATCGGCAACCGCTTGCCGGTGCGTCCTGGGCCAAATCTGGAACCGTTACCAACCGCTGTGACAGACAGTCAACGCGGGAGCGTCGGTTGGCTACGGCGTGCTTTGGTAGCTGAGCCAGGTCCCGCCGAGTGGTTGCTGATCGACGCCTGGTTTGGACCAGTCGCAGACGCCATCGGGAAAGATCGAGCGCAGTTTTGCCCATTGGGCGTCCGTAAATCCTGGGTAGTCCCAGCGGCGGAGCGGTCGCAGTTCGCATTTGACGACGTCGGCCGCGACGCCTCCCCCGGCCACCTCGCGCGGGAAGGACGCTGACGGATACAGCCGTTCGCACCGTGACGACGGGTTGCGGTCCAGCGGCTGCTTGATGAAGCCGTCGGGGCCGCGGCAGCCTTCGGACAAACCGGAAGGGTGGGCCGCGATGATCTTGTCGATCTGCGGCCGGCTGGTCGCATCCGCCGTCAGTTGGGTCAGCCACGCGTCCATCGCATCGACCGCATGCCGCAACAGCGGACTCCCGGTACTGAACAACCCGTACCGCAGATCCTCCAGCAAACTCACCTGGTTGACCGCCGTACCGTTCGCCTTCTGCAAGCGCGCACGCATCGACAACGTCTGGTACCGCACGTGGATGTCGCCCCACGGCGCATTGTCGGAGTACGCCCGGTAGTCGATGATCGGCACATCCTTCAACCCGCCGCCACCGCTGTTCAACCGCCCGGTCCGGTACGCCGCCCGCACCGCCTCCGGATCGGCGACCGTACGCCCGGGCACAAGGTTGGCATCGGCATCGAATCCGCCGATCCGGTCGTTCAAATCAAGGAACTGTCCCGGCGTGATCCCCCCGGACCGCAGCACCTTCAGCCCGTACTGCACGCCGACGTTGTCCAACGGCCGCCGCGCGAACCCGGTCAGCGGATCAGCGCCGTACTGATTGATCGCGTGGTCGTACACATCGCACCGAACCCCGTCCGGCTTCCGCACCGGGTCGTACCGCAATCCCACCGGGACGATCCCGCAGTTCCGCCGCGGATCGATCCGCCGCGCACTCAGCGCCATACTCGGCAGCGTCGCGTACGAAGCGAACCCCGCCACCCGGCGCTTCTGCTCCTGCGTCCACTGGACCGTACTTCGCGCCCGGAAGTACGAATCCAGCAACCACGAATCGCTGATGAACGACACCGTGCCGAACCCGACGTCCGGAAACGAGCACCCGACGATGATCCCGTCGAAGATGCCCGGATAGTTGTCGGTGATCTGATGTGCCTGGTACGAGCCGCCGGAGCAGCCGAACCCGATGGTGAACTCCGGCCGGCCGTAATGCTCGATGAAGAACTCTTTCGTCATCGTCGCCGACTCGGCCGCGATCACGTCGTTGCAGTTCTGCCCGAAGACGTTCAGCGACGACGACATCAGCGCGTACCCGCGGCCGAGCAACACCGGGTCGGTCACCCCGCCGGTCATCGACCCGGACCGGTACCACCCGCCGGCGCAGCCGCCACCCAGGGTGAAGATCGCGCGGCCGTTCCAGCTCGCAGACCGGTGCGTCGGCGTCGGCACCGGGTCGCGCAGGGGGTCGTGCAGCATGCTGGTCTGGACGACCGCCCGGTTCGCGCTGCCGGTCTCCATCCGGACGATGAACGGATCGCCGGAGTCCGTCTCGGCCAGATCGCGCGGGTACGAACGGGTGCCGGCCGGCCATTTCGCCCACTTCCGCGCCTTGGTCCGGTAGAAGTAGTCGACCCGCCCCGGCACCGTACACGCGGCGTCCTCCGGCGGGCCGAGCGTGCCGCCGACCACCGGGAGCTTGAACTTCGTGGTTTCGCACTGGAACGGCTGCTCGTGCGGCCCGGAGAAGATCGGGCCCTCACGCGGGTGATTGCGGACCTCCAGCGTCGTCCGCCGGCCTCCGGCCTCGGCACGAAGTTCGTT
Source organism: Kribbella hippodromi (assembly GCF_039531045.1). Lineage (NCBI taxonomy): Bacteria > Bacillati > Actinomycetota > Actinomycetes > Propionibacteriales > Kribbellaceae > Kribbella > Kribbella hippodromi. The sequence goes on from NZ_BAAAPH010000009.1 coordinate 146,477, forward strand.
CGTGCCGAGGCGGAGGTTTTCGACCAGCCCGGTCATGCCGGTCTCGTCGTCGGTGAACGCCGATGACACGTCCTTGCCGTTCAGCATCACCCGGACCTGGTCGTCCGGGTTCGGCACGTCGAGGTGGATCAGCGCGTCACCGCCGGTGACGGCGTCCGCGCGACTCGACAGGACCTGCAGCTTCACCGGCCGCGACGTGACCGCCGGGACCAGGGGGAACACCAACACACCGGCGATCAGCGCGGCGATGATCCGTCGCGGTCGGGAAGTCAGTGTTCCTCCTCCTCAAGTAGTTCAGTGGGCGGCCACCTCGTACACTCTCGCGATGTCCGGGGTGGTGTTCGACGGGTCGGTGACGGTCAGGCGGATCTGGTCAATTGTCCCGGACGGACCGGCCATCGAGACCAAGGACCGGGTATTGGCACTCACGCTACCGAGCTGGACCCAGCCCGCCGACGTGTGGCCTTCAACCTTGAACGCGGTCAGTACCGTGCCGGTGGCAACGTTCGGGTACCCATACCCGCTGTACACATCCACCTGATTGACGTCTTTGTACGCTCCCAGGTTCAGCGTGAGTACGGGCGTGGTGTCGCCGACCGCCGACATCCAGCGACCACTGTCCGTACACGACCCGTCGACCGCCTTCGCCGCGCCCGAGTTCGCGTCGTACGAAGACGAAGCGGTCGCGGTCGCGCCGCGGGCGAGGTGGTCGGAGCACGGTGAGGTCGCGGGCGCCCCGGCCAGCCAGTCCCTGATGAACGCGGCCTCGTACTCCCCCGACAGCAGGTTCCAGTTCTTGTCGAACATCACCGGCGCCCAGAAGTTGTCGAACACCCAGCCGATCCATCCGATCTGTGGACGGGCGTCCAGATACTGGCGGAGCGGCAGTCCCCAGCCGGACGTGGTCCCGGCCGTGACCTGGTTGGCCGAGGGCGCCGGATCCCAGCCGAACTCGGTCAGTACGACCGGCAGCGTCGCGGCGGCCGTACCGAACTTGGGATCGAGGTTCGCCGCCGTCGCCGGACCCTGGTTCGGGTACAGGTGGTAGACGTACGCGATGTTGCCGCCGGTGATCGGGTTGCTGACGGCACCGTTCAGCCGCGTGCTCCAGGACGGGCTGCCCATCAGGATGACGTTCGAAGCAACCGATCGGATCGAATCCACCACCGGCTGGATGTACGACTTCCAGGTGGCCCAGTTGTCCGGCGCGATCGGCTCGTTGAACACCTCGAACAGTACGTTCGGGTTGTTCGCGTACCGGGGCGCGATGAAGTCCCAGAACCCCTTCACATCAGCTTGCGGTACCGCACCGGCCGCGTCGCCGTAGTTGCGGACCAGGTGCAGGTCGATGATCACGTACAGGCCCTTGGCCACGGCATGATCGACGTACGGCTTGATGTACTTGGCGTCGTACGCGTTCAGGTCCTTGCCGATCGCCTCGGTGACGAGCAGCCGCAGGACCTTGGAGTTCCAGCCGTTCGACACCGTCATGTCGATCAGGTCGTTGATCGGTTTCGAGTTGCAGTCGGTGCAGACGCTGTTCTGTTCAGGGGCGATCACGGAGACACCCTTGAGGGTGACATCGGTGCCGGCGCTGTTCTTGATGCGATTGCCTTCGGTGTGCAGGGCGGGGAGGGCGGTGGTCTGCGCGGACGCGTTCACCAGTGACGCGGCGGAGAACAACAGCGCAGTACACAGGGCGGCCAAAGACTTTCGGAACACGGCTACATCCCTTCAGTCACGATAGGTGCGGATCTCTTCCGGCCAGGCCAGCGGGATCTTGAGGGTGTCCGCCAGCAGGCGCTGGTAGTCGGCCAGGTGGGTGGGATCGTTACGGACCTTGCGTGGTGACAGGCCTTCGGTCAGGCAGAACCCGACCAGTGCGCCAACCGCCTCGCCGATACTCCATTCGACCGGGTGCAGGCGGTAGCAACCATTGGTGATGTGCGTCGTCCCGATGTTCTTGTTCGCCGGCAGCAGGTTGTTCACCCGGACCGGGATCAGCGCGCCGAGCGGAATCTGGAACGGGTACGCCTCGATGTCGACATAGGTACGCCCGGCTGTACTCGGGTGCAGGTCGATCCGGTACCGGCCGAGGCCGACGGTGTCCGCGAACACCTCACTGCCCGAACCCTCCGGCCGTGCTTCGACGCCGACATGCTGCTCCAGCACGGTGAACTCGGCCTGGATCCGCCGCGCCTCGCGGATGTACGGCGTCTTCGCGAGACCGTCCGCAGTACCGGTGAGGTCCGGCCGCAGGCGCAGCCCGGGATAGCCGGCCTCGGTCTGCATCCAGTACAGGAAGGACAGCGACAGGTCCCGGCTCGCGGCCAGCGCGACCTCGGGGTCCGGACCGCCGAGCAGCGGCTGCTCCCAGTAGTCGAGCTGCGGCCAGTTCACCACCGTCGCGTCCGGGATCGCCTTGTCGACAAAGTTGCTACTGGCAAGGATCTGCCGGTACCGCCAGATCGAGAACGGTGCGCGCTGATCCGGGTTCGGCTCGAACAGCTTCCACTCCCGCCGCTCCAACGTCACCGGTACGACATCCGTCCAGGACAACTGCGGTCCCGGCCAGAACGGTGCGACCGTGTTCCGCCAGTGCTCGTACCCGGCCGGCTTGTCGATGGTGTGGTCCTCCCCCGCGCGATGCTCCAGCGCGAAGCACCACGAGAACGCCTGCTGATCAAGGGGATTCGCGACCTCGGGCGCGTGCAGTTCACCGGTCTGGTCGCGGCCTTCCGCACCGATCACATGCTCGACATTCGCAAGCTCCAGCAGGTCACCGAGCTCGGTCGCGTCCACGACGTACGCGGCCGAAACCGTCAGCTCATGACCGGCACGCAGGTCCCGCAGCGTGACCGCATCGATCTCGTCGCCGTTGGTCGACGCCGCGATCGGCTCGTGCTCCAAGTACACGCGGAGCCGGCCGGACGCGCGCCACGGTGCGACCAGCTCGTCCAGTACGGCCGCGGCGACCCGTGGTTCGTGGCAGAACCGGCTGACCACGCCGAGGCCCGGATCGAGCAGCGGATCGGCAGCGACTTCGGGGCGGAGCGGGTAGTTGCGCCGGTAGTACGCCCGGATCCGGGTACGCAGGTCGGCGTACCCGGTCGGCGCGTACTCCTCGATCCACGGGTGCTCGTCCGGCGGCACGAGCTGGCTGGTCAGCTGCCCACCCAGCCAATCGGTCGGCTCGGTCAGGACGACGCGGTGGCCCAGCTTGACCGCCGCCAGCGCCGCGGCCACCCCACCCAAGCCACCGCCGACGACCAGGACATCAGTATCCAGTTCCACCCGTTTACTCCTTAATAAGGGGCGCGGCGACGGTTTCGCCGGCCACCAGGTCGCAGGCCACCAGTTGGCTGACCGGTTCCGCGTCCGGGTCCTCGACCCGCGCCACCAGGGCGTCGATCGCGATCCGGCCGATCTCCTTGCGCGGGATCACCAGGCAGTCCCAGCGGTGCCCGGGCTCGTCACCCGATCCCTCCAGCACCGCCACCGACAGATCCGCCGGAATCGTCAGCCCGCGCGCGGCCAGCCGGTTCCGCAGGTCCTCGGCCTGGCCGATGTTCTCGGCCACCACCGCCGTCTCCGGTCCGGTGGCCAGCTCGTCCAGCCACTCGTCGGTCAGTCCGGGCTCGCCGCGGTGACCCGGCGAGCGGTCCTGCAGTCCGAGCCGTTCGACCGCGGCCCGGTAGCCGGTCCGGCGATCCGCGTACGCCTCCTGATCGATGCCCGAGTGCAGGTACGCCAAGTGCCGATGCCCGCGTTCGGCCAGCGACGCCACGATCCGGTCGGCGGCCGTCACATAGTCCGGGATGATGCACGGAATCTCCGCGCCCGGCACCTCCCGGCGGCCGATGTGGACGAACAGATAGCCGTCGTGCCACAACCGGGCCAGCTCTTCCCGGTCGGTCGCGGCACCGAGCAGAACGGTGCCGTCGGCAAGGTTCAGCCGGTTCGTACCGTCCCGGTAGATCCGGCGGCGACCGTCACTCGTACCGGTCGAGGTGAAGAGCACCAGGTCGTACCCGATCTCCTCGGCCCGCTCCTCGATCCCGAGCAGGAACTCGAAGTAGAAGTCCTCGCGCGCGTGCGGGAACACCGACTCAAAGGTGTGTACGCCGAGCAGCCGGTTGCGCTTGTTCCGGAGATTCCGCGCGGCCGCGTTCGGGACGTACCCGAGCTCCTTCACTGCCGCGAGGATCCGGTCCCGGGTCTCCAGTGGAATCCGGTCGATCTCGCCGCTCACCACCCGCGACACCGCGGACTGGGACACCCCGGCGAGCCGGGCGACATCGGACTGACGTGGTGCTTTCATCGGTCCTCCTGCAACCAGCAGTGCGTCCAGCGCCCGCCGGGTAGTTCGGTCCGGGGTGGTGCCTCGGTCCGGCAGACGTCCATCGCGACCGGACATCTTGGATGGAACCGGCACCCGGCCGGCGGGTCGATCAGGCTCGGCGGTTCGCCCAGATCCTCCGCGTCGAAGAGCGCGGCGCGGTCCGTACGGTCCCGCTCCGGATCGGGTGACGAGTCGATCAGCAGCTGTGTGTACGGATGCAGCGGATCGGCGATCACGTCTTCCTTCGGACCACCTTCGATCATCTGGCCCGCGTACATCACCACGATGTCGTCGCACAGGTAGCGCGCGCTGGCGATGTCGTGCGTGATGTACAGCAGCGCGAGGCCGTCCTCCGTACGCAACCGATCGAGCAGGTTGAGCATCTCCAGCCGGATCGACACGTCCAGCATCGAGATCGGCTCGTCACCGAGAAGTACCTTCGGCTCGACCGCCAGCGCCCGCGCGATCACCACTCGCTGCCGCTGCCCGCCGGACAGCTCGTGCGGGAACTTGTCGACATACTGCTCAACGGGAGTCAGACTGACCCGCTCCAGCAGCTCCACCACTCGCCGCTCCAACTCCTCCTTGGTGCGTACGTCGTGATGCAGTTTGACCGCACGCTCCAGGTTGTAGCGCACGCGGTGCAGCGGATTCAGCGAACCGAACGGGTCCTGGAAGATCAGCTGAACATCGCGGTAGTACGCCCGGGGGCTGCCCTTGACCAGCTCACCGCGCAACCGGATCTCGCCCTCGGTCGGCGGGTAGAACCGGGCCAGCAGCCGCGCGAGCGTCGTCTTTCCACTGCCGCTCTCGCCGACCAGCGCCACGATGCGGCCGGGCTGCAGCGCGAGCGTCGCGTCCTCTACCGCGCGGACCGTCGACCGGCCGGCCGGGAAGTGCTTCGAGACCCCGCGGGCCTCCAGAACGGGTTGGCTCATACTCGATCCTCTCCCGACGGGTACAGCCGGCAGGCGACGGCATGCTCCTCGATGGTCAGCAAATCCGGTCGTTGCTGGTCGCAACCGTCGAAACGATCCGGGCAGCGGGGATGGAACGCACAGCCCGGCGGCGGGTCGCGCAGGTCCGGTGGGCTGCCCGGGATGCCGCTGAGCTTGCGGAGCGGCGAGCGCAGCGGCGGGAACGAATCACGCAGACCGCGGGTGTACGGGTGGCGCGGCTTGCCGTAGAGCGACTCGGCGGTACCGATCTCGACGATCCGGCCGCCGTACATGATCGCGATCCGGTCGGCGAGCTCCAGCAACAAGGACAGGTCGTGGGTGACGAAGACGACCGCGAAACCGAGCTCGCGGCGCAGCCGCAGTACCTGGGCCAGGATCTGCCGCTGCATCACCACGTCGACCGCGGTCGTTGGTTCGTCCATCACTACCAGCTCGGGACCACAGGCCAGCGCGAGCGCGATGCTCGCCCGCTGCCGCATCCCGCCGGACAGCTCGTGCGGATAACTGCGGACGCGGTCGGCGGAGATCCCGACCATGCCGAGCAGCTCGGCCGCGCGAGCCCAGGCGTCCTTGCGACTCATGGACTTGTCGTGCGCGCGCAGTACGTCGACGAACTGGGCGCCGACACGCATCACCGGATTCAGTGCGTCCATCGCGCTCTGCAGCACGATCGCCAGCGAGGTCCAGCGCAGCTTGCGCAACTCATCGGCGCTCAAAGTCACCAGATCCGTGCCGTTGAACTCGATCCGGCCGGCCGTGGTCACCGCCGGCGGACGCTGCAGGCGGGTCAGCGCGGTGATCAACGTCGACTTGCCCGACCCCGACTCCCCCGCCACCCCGAGGATCTCACCCCGCTGCAACTCGAAGGACACGTCGTCACAGGCCCGCACCGGCCGATCGCCGGTCAGGTAGTCGACGGTCAAGCCGTCCACGGTCAGCACGCTCATGCTTCGACCACCTTCCGGGTCCGGACGACGACCGAGCGCCGGGCCATCCGCAGTTTCGGGTTGGACACCTCGTCGACGCCGAAGTTGACCATCGTCGCGGCGGTACCGATCAGGGCGATGCACAACCCGGGCGGTACGAACCACCACCAGAACCCGCGCAGTACGGCACTCTGCTGCTGTGCCGCCTGGATCATCGTGCCCCAGCTGATCGACCCGGAGTCGGTGATGCCAAGGAACGCGAGACCGGCCTCGGCCATCACCCCGCCGATCATGCCGTGCAGGAACATCGCCGAGATCCAGCCGGTCAGATGCGGAAGCACCTCGAAGAAGATCAGCCGCCGATGCGGTTCGCCGACCATCCGCATCGCCAGCACGAAATCACGGCTGCTCAGACTGAGCGCCTGCGCCCGGAGCGTACGCGCGCCGCCGGACCAGCCGAACAGGCCGATGATCAGGGCGATCACCCATGGACCGGTGCCTTGTACATAACCCGCGACGATCAGGATCAGCGGCAGGACGGGCATCACCAGGAACAAGTTGGTGAGGAAGTTCAGGCCGTTGTCGACCGCGCGGCCGAAGTACCCGGCCGGTACGCCGACCAGGACCGCGATCAGCGTACCGATCAACGCGGCCAGGATGCCGACCAGCATCGAGCCGCGGGCGCCCGCGACGGTCTGCGCGAGGACGTCCTGACCGAACTGGGTCGTGCCGAACAGGTGCTTCGCGCTCGGCGGCTGGGAGATCGCGCTGAAGTCGTTCGCCCGCGGGTCCAAGGGGAGCAGCGGGCCGATGATCGCGAGCAGTACGAAGAAGACGAGTACACCGAGGCCGAAACGGACCTTCCAGCTCTTGAGCATGGTCATCCCCTCGCCCGGATCCGCGGATCGAGCAGTACGTACATCAGGTCCGCGATCAGGTTCGCCAGCAGGACAGTGAGCGTGATCAGCAGGAAGACGCCCTGCATCATCGGGTAGTCGCGCTTCTGCAGCGCCTCGTACATCAGGTAACCGATGCCGGGATAGCTGAACACGATCTCGGTCAGCAGCGCGCCGCCGACGACATGACCGAGCGCCATCGCGAAGCCGGTGAAGCTCGGCAGCATCGCGTTCCGGGCCGCGTACCTGAGCATCACCCGGCCGGGCGACAGGCCCTTCGCCTGCGCGAGCAGGACGTAGTCCTCGCGGACGGTGGTGACCGTCATGTTCCGCATCCCGAGCAGCCAGCCGCCGAAGGCCGAGAAGACGATGGTTGCCGCGGGCAAGATCCCGTGATGCAGCACGCTCAACACGTACGCGAAGGTGAAGCCCTGTGGCAGATCGGCGTCGTACCCGCCGGACAGTGGGGTCCAGCCGAGGACGAAGCCGAACACCCAGAGCGCGAGCAAGGCGACCCAGAAGTACGGGACGCTTGACAGGAAGGTGGTGAACGGGGTCAGGATCGCGTCGAAGCGGCTGCCTGCCTTCCAGCCGGCGACGACGCCGAGCAACGTACCGATCGCGAACGCGGTGACTGTGGTCGCGCCGACGAGGAGCAACGTCCACGGCATCGCCTGGCTGACCAGGTCGGCGACCGGGACCGGGAAGTTGACCACCGAAACGCCGAGGTCACCGTGCGCGAGCTGCCGCACATAGTCGCCGAACTGCTGGAGCAGGTTCGCGTGCGGGTTGCCGAAGATGGCCCGGATCGACATCAGCGTCTCGGCCGGCACCTGCTGGCCGCTGACCCGCTCCAGCTCCTCCACGATCGCCGACGACGGGTCGCCCGGCATCAGCCGCGGGAGCAGGAAGTTCAGCACGATCGCGGCCGCCGCGGCGGCCAGGTAGAACCCGAGCCGCCGGGCCAGGAAGGCCCACCGGACCATCAGTTGCCCCGGCGCTGCAGCTTCAGCAGCGTCATGATCGTGTCCGGTCCCATCCCGGCGAACGGGATGCTCTCGAACTTCTCCGGCGTCGGCCAGCCGGTCCACCGGGTCGAGTTGATGTCGATGAAGTAGAAGTTGTTGTAGATCGGGCTGAACGGGACCTTGTCCACGACGATCTTCTGCAGCTGCTTGCCGAGCGCCTTCAACTCCTCGACGTCCTCGGTCCGCTGCATCGCGGCGATCAGCTTGTCGGACTCGGGGTCGTTCCAGCGGCCCTGGTTCAAGGTGGCCGACTTGCCGATCGGCGTCAGGTACTGGCTGGACAGGAAGCGGTACACGCCGTACACGCTGGCCCCGCCGGTGGACGCGGCAGCCACGTCGAACTGGCCGAGGTTCTGCTTGTCGTAGTACCCGGCGCTCGGCTGGCCGGCGCTCTTCACGGTCAGCCCCAGGGTCTGCTTCCAGCTGTTGATTAGGATGTCGGCGTAGCTGCCCCAGCCCCAGTCGGCGTTGAACAGGATGCTCGGCGTGTACCGCTTGCCGTCCTTGACCAGCGCACCGTTGTCGACCGTCCAGCCGCCCTTCGCGAGCTCGGCCTTGGCGGCGTCGGCGTCGACCTTCTGCACCTTGCCCTTGTACGCCGGGTCCAGCCAGTCGCTGAACAGCTGCTCGGAAAGCCCGGTCGGCCCGGCCTCGGTGCCCGGTCGCTGGAGCGTGGTCACGACGGCGGTGCGGTCGACCGTCAGCGCGAGCGCGCGGCGTACGTGCACGTCGTCGAAGGGTGCTTTGGCGGTGTTGAAGAGCACCGACATCGCGCCACCGTTGGAGTACAGCTGGTAGAGGTGCTTGTCCGGGTCCTTGGCGACGTACTCCTTCTCGCCGTTCGCCCAGCTGGCCGACGCCCAGTCGAGCTCGCCCTTGAGCAGCTGCGCCTTGAGTGCGTCACCGGCGGTCGGGACGATCTTGAACGTTGTCATCGGCAACTTGCCGCCCCAGTAGTCCGACCGCGCGGCCAGGGTGATCTGCTGCGGCTTGAACTCCTTGACCGTGAACGGTCCAGTGCCTACGGGGTCCGGGTTCGTCCAGGTGTTCAGGTTCTGGGTCGACCAGATGTGCTTCGGGACCATCGGCAGCAGGATGTTCGCGAACTGGTTGAGAGTCGCGTACGACGGCTCGGGGAAGGTGACTTTGACGGTGCTGTCGTCGACCTTCGCGACCGATTTGTAGGTCACCCCCGCGATGCTGAAGTCCGGCTTGTCGATCGGCAGCCGGAGCGAGTACACGGCGTCGTCGGCGGTGAACTTCTTGCCGTCCGACCAGGTCGCGTCGGTGCGGAGCTTGATCGTGAGCAGTTTGCCCTGGTCGGAGAACGCCCAGCTCTGCGCGAGCCACGGCTTCACCACACCGCCGTTTGCGTAGTCGACGCGCATCAGCGGTTCGTACACCAGCTCCGCGTTCGGCGCCTTGTCGGTCGCCGGGCCCATCACGTTGTAGTTGCGGACGAACGTCGTACCCCCGTCGGTCTTCGCGTAGGTGATCGAGGCCTCCGCCCCGCCACCACCGGCCGGCTTCACCGCGGGACCTGAACATCCCGCGAGCACCACCGCACCGAGCACCAAGAGCACCTGCCGGCGACTGCGCATATCTCTCACCCCAGACTAGAGCGGCTGCACGTTCATACGTATGAGCAGTCAGATATGAGCTTGGAAGGCGGTGCTCTTACGTATGCGCAGGAACCTACGAACGTTACGCGCGCATGTCAAGAGCGAGACACCCCGGCAACAACAATCACCGGATCCGGTCGTCGCCGGAACGGCAATCACCTGATCCGGTCGGCGATGACAATCACCGGGTGCCGCCCGGCGACCGCCACCTCGTACCGGTCGAGCACCCGCCATCCCCGCGGCACCTGCTCAGCCATCAACAGCGCCACCACCAACCCACCCGGCCGCAGCACGTCCCGCCACCGCCGCAGAGCCGCCGGCAAGTCCGCCGCGTCCACCCGTACACCCCACGGCGGATTGCTCACGATCCGATCGAACGACCCACCGACGGGGTCCGTTGCAGGGCGCGCCCGCAGCCGGCCGGCGGGAGTTCGCCGCGAGTCACCCACCCGCCAACTGATCCCCGACCCACCCAACCGCGCACCATTTACTCGTGCCGCCGCAATCGCCGCACGCTCCCGGTCGACGCCCACGTAGCTCGCACCGGGCTCAAGCGACTGCGCTTCCAGCAACACCGTGCCGGCACCGCAGAACGGGTCGAGTACGCCCTGCCCGGGTGCCAGCCGCGCAAGCCGTGCCATCGCGGCCGCCACCGGCGGATGCAGACTCCCCGGTACGGTCCGCTGCCGCCACACCCGCCGATGCAACGGAACCGCGTACGGCCTGAGCGCGATCCACAGCGTCTTTCCATCCAGTACAACCCGCCACTCGGCCCGATCATCCGGCGGCACGACCCCACCGCGCCGCGAGTGGTACTGCCCACCCACCAACCGTGCGATCCGCTCCCCGACCAGATCCTCGACGTCGTACCGATTGAAGTTCCGCTCCCCCACAAACGAAGCCGAAACCGCGAACGCCCCACCCGGCTCCGGCGCCGACCGCAAAGCAGCCCGCACCGCGCCGACCAGCCCGTTCTTCGGCCGCCCGGGATCCGGCGCGCTGCCCTGCACGACGAACAAGTCGTCAGCCACCCGCGGCGGCCTCTCGATCATCCCCTCGACGACGACCTGCCGCTTGGACACCTCCACCACCCGATGCCCCGCAGCGGCGACCTCCTCGGCCACCACCCATTCCAAACCCGAAACAGCCCGCACCAATACCAGTGCAGAAGACATGAAGAATCTCCCGGCAAGACCCCGGAAGCAACCAAGCAGCTACTCCCGCGTCGCCGGCCAAGGGCAGAACGCCACACCAGGACCAGCGGAAGCTAGCCCAGTCGGAAAAAGAAACTCTTCACGCCCGAAATCGTGGCACACCAGCCAACAAATCCTCCACCGACTTTCGCTGGCTGGAACACGTTTGGGGCGTTGGCGGATGCGGTGGTGGTGCGCGTAACGGCGGCTGTGGTGGTGCGGCTGGTGTGGTGGTGTGGGTGGAGGTTGTGGCGTACTCGGCCCGGGGTCACCGTGTGTTGAAGTCATCCCGGCTGTTGACCGGCTGACCGGTACCGAAGAACGGGTAGTGGTTCGATCAGGGACCGCCGAACGCGAGTGCCGCACGCTCAGCGTCCGGAGGAGTCGACCATGACTACCCGCCCTTCGGTACCCAATGGCGCGGGCAGCCGGGTTTGCGCACGCGGTGGATGGGGCGGTGGGTGCGCGCGTCCGGCGGCGGTGGGCGCGGCGCTGGTATCGCGGTGGGCACGGCGATGGTGCCGCGGTGGGTGTGGCGGTGGGTATGTGCACTGGGACATGCGCACACCGACCCTCGACGGAGGGCGCCGTCCTTCGACGGCGGGGGATGTTGCCTATGGCGTCTTTCGGCGGAGTAGGTGGACGGACAGGAAGCCGACGAGGATCAGTACCAGGGCGCCGCCGCCGAGGCCGGCGATCAGGCCGAGGGGGACGTCGTCGGCGGAGGTGGTGTCCTCGTCCTCGATCGGCCCGCCGGCTTCCGTTCGCTCGCTGGGGCGTGACGGCTCGGGGGTGCTGCCCGGGGACGGCGTCACGGTGTCCGGTGACGAGGGGGACGCGGTGCCAGGTGATTCAGGCGGCGCGGCTGCGTACGTCGGTTTGCCGGTGCCCGCGACACCCTGGACGCCGACGGTCAGCGTCATCGGGATCGTGAAGCTCGTGTCATCAGCCTTGCGGGTCATCGAAACGACCAGATAGTACTCGCCCGGCGTCGATGTACCGGTGTCCTGACTGGTAGCCCCGTCGCGGTTCAGGTACCGGATCTCCTTGGTCGTGATCGCCTGTGTGACACCACGACTCGCGGTCAGTACGCCGCGCTTGCCGCCCGGTCCACCCGGCGCGTTCACCGGCGAGACGGCGTACGCCTCGGCTCCGGCCGGCGAGATCACCGCCGTGTCGACGTACCGGATGCCGATCAGGTCACCGGCAGCCCCGGTGATCTTCGGAACCGTGACCTGCGCCTGGATCCGCTGACCCCAATCCGCCTTGATCTTGTAGAGCTGAACCTCACCGGGCAACAACGTGGTCCGGTAGCTGCCGGCCTGCAGCAGCGGCGCGTCCGGGAAGCTCGATCCGGGAACGATGTCGCGCGGAGCCGTACCCGGCATCGGCACCCAGACCGGATCATCTGCCTTGGCCGGCAAGGTCTTCGTCTCTTCGACCGGCGCCTCCTCCTCGATGCGCAACTCGAAAGGCACGTTCGCGATCTCCCGGAAGTCCTTGCCCGGGTCAACGACCAGGACCAGCTGGTCGGCCGTGAAGCACGCGTCGTCCTTCCGCTTGAGGTTCGGCCAGCTCGACGCCGTACCGGTCGCGAATCCCTGGTCACCGTTCTGGACCCGCGGCCGGCCCGATTCGCAGACCTCGCCGGCCGGAGTCATCAAGGTGATCTTGGTCTGAATGACCAGGCTCGTCGCCCCGGCCGGCCGCCGGAAACTGAGCCCGGCGCGTACGGTCGAGCCGGCCACCTTCCGGTCGATCAGATAGTGCTTCGGCTGGTCCAGCAGATCGAAGCTGTCCGAGAAGTGGCCCGGGGCAACCGTCGGCGCTCCCTCCGGCGCCGCGGTGCCCTGGATCGGCGTCCCCGAGATCCGGAACGGACGGAACGCCCGCGTCGACAGCCGTTCCAGCCCGGCCTCGAGATCGACCGTCGAATCGGCGTCGTAGTAGTCGCCGCGGCCCTCCCGCGCCACGCACTGCAGCTGGCTGCGCGCCTTCGCCGCCACCCGGAACCCGACCACGTCGATCTTCAGGTCGATCCCCTGCTTGGCGATCTCCTTCGCCACCGCACACGGCTCGGGCGCGCAGGTCGCCTCGCCGTCCGACACCAGTACGATCGTGCGCTGCCCGGTCGGCCCGAGATCCTTCGCGGCCTGCTGCAACGAGTACCCGATCGGGGTCTCGCCGTACGGTTTGTACTTGGCGATCGCCGACTGCAAGAGCGGTCGATTGCTCGTACCGATCGGCACCGTGAGCTGAGTGTCCGTACACGCGCCGGCCTGACCGCGCTTGAACACCGTCGCGCCGTACACGCGCAGGCCCACCGGCGCGGTCTCCGGCAGTTTGGCGACCACCCGGCTCAGTGCGGTCCGCGCGGCGACGATCTTCGTCGTACCGTCACCGGCCGGCTCCTTCATCGAGCCCGACGAGTCGAGCACCAGAACCAGCTTGCCCGTGTCGCCGGGCTCAGGGTCCGCTTGCGCGCTGCCGATCGGCTGGAACGCGAGCACGGCAGCGGTCAGTAGCAGGGCAGCGGCACGACGGATCATCATTCCTCCGGGGCGGGGGCGGGTCATCAGTCTTCCGGGGCCGGGGCGGGTCACCGGGCGGTGGCCTCGACGGCGGGTGCGGCCAGGGCGGTACGGGTGGCGAGCAGGCTGGCGCCGATGGTCAGGACGGTGATTGTCGCGACGACACCGAGGTAGATCCCGGCACCTGGACCGGTTGTCAGGGCATCGGATCGCGCCGCCAAGTACGCGCCGACGGCGAGCGCGGCCGCGACCGTACCCAGCACGACTCCGGCGACCAGCGCGATCACCGACTCGACGGCGACCATGCCAAGGACCTGGGTACGAGTGGCGCCGAGCAACCGTGCGAGGCCGAACTCACGGCGCCGCGCGATCATCGTGGCGACACAGTTGTTCACCACGATGATGCCCGCGAACGCGGCGATCATCGCGACGATGACGAAGTTCAGCGTCTGGACGCCCTTGTCGTCCAGGCTCAGCTGCAGGCCGATCGCCTTGTTCGCGGCGTTCTGGATCTCCTGGATGTAGAAGGTTTCGATCGCCACGCTGGTGAAGACGATCACCGGCATCGTGATCGCGGCGATCGGCTTCGTCCGTTGCCGCACGTTCGACGCCGCGAGCTCGCCAGGCGCCCCGGAGAACAGGCCGATCGGGCCCTGAACGAGCGCGACGGCGGCTCTGAGCAACGCCGGGCTGAGCAACGCGAGACCGATCGCGGTGGCGATCCCGGACTGACCCGCGAGACTCATGGTCAGAAATCCTTCGGCATCGGCGACCGTCGTCGTGGTGACGGCACAACTGACGCCGACCACGAGGAGTACGAGGCCGAGGATCACCCGTCGGCGGCCCAACCGGGGCGGCTCGATGCTCGCCTGGACGAGGGCCTCGCGGGCACTGACCCGGCCGGCCCGGCGCGACGTCACGACCGTGGCCAGCACACTCGCGATCAAGGTCACGGCCAGCCCGCCGCCCAGCGCCACCGCACCGAACCGGAAGGACACGCTCTCGGCGATCTGCCCACTGGACACGAGTGCGGCGAGCAGCGCGCTGCCGACCAGGATCGCGGGCACGATCGCGACCAGGCACGCGGCGACGGACACCAGTACGCCCTCGCCGATGACCATCAGGCCAACCTGCGCCGGCGTCGCGCCGGCCGCCTTCAGCAGGGCGAGCTCAGCCTGCCGCTGCCGCACCGACAGCGACATGGTCGACGCGACGCCGAACGCGACGATCACCAGCCCCCAACCGCCGACCACCCCCGAGATGGTCGTCAGCGAGGTCTTGTCGGCCGCCGAAACGCCCGGCCCGGCGGCGCTGTCGTACAGGGACGCGAAGGCCATCAGCGTCATCGCGCCGAGGAACACGTTGACGAAGGTCGCCACGAAACCGCCGAGGCGGTAGCGCACCGAGCGGAGCGCGAGTCCGAGCATTGTCATGACGCCGGGTCCAGCCGCAGCATCTGCTCGGCGACCCGCGGCGCGGTCGGTTCGGTCATCGTGCCGACGATCCGGCCGTCGGCCAGGAAGACCACCGAGTCTGCGTACGAGGCCGCGACCGGATCGTGCGTCACCATCACCACGGTCTGCCGGTGCACGTCGACCGCTACCCGGAGCACGGCCAGTACCTCGCGGGCGCTGGCGCCGTCGAGGGCACCGGTCGGTTCATCGGCGAACACCACCGACGGCCGCGAAGCCAAAGCCCGGGCGATCGCGACGCGCTGCTGCTGACCGCCCGAAAGCTCCGCCGGGCGGTGATCGATCCGGTCCCGGAGCCCGACCTCGGTGAGCAGCTCGATGCAGCGCCGCCGGTCGACCTTCTTGCCCGCGAGCCGCATCGGCAGGATCACGTTCTGCAGGGCGGTCAGCGTCGGCAACAGGTTGTACTGCTGGAAGACGAACCCGATCCGGGCCCGCCGGAACCGGGTGATCTCGGCCTCGCTGCCCTGCAGCAGCTCGGTTCCGTCGACGTACACGGTGCCGCTGGTCGGCCGGTCCAGCCCGGACGCGCACTGCAACAATGTGCTCTTGCCCGATCCGGACGGCCCCATGATCGACGTGAAGGTGGCCGCGGCGAACTCGGTCGTCACGCCGGCCAGCGCGGTCACCTCGGTCGGCGCCACGCCGTACGACTTGGTCAGCTCCACGACGCGCAGCGGATGCTGCATCGCCGAGCGTGGAAGGTCGGAGTCGATCAACGGTCCATCCGATCGGTCAGGTGGTACATCGGGACGTACCGCAGCCTGCCCGGGCCCGGACGATCGCGACACCGACTCTGGTAGGGCGACTGACCCGACCTGAGAAGGGTCCGTGCCGAGTTATGGGTGGCTAGAGTGATCGGGATGAGTCAACGCTGGCACGTACTGACGTACGCCTCGACGGGCGCTGCCGCCGGCCGGTCAGCGCGTCAGCAACGGCTGATCGACCTCGCGCTGGCCGGGTGCGCGGCCGGGTTCGGTGCGCTGATCCTGGTCTCCTCGGTCGACGGACGGAGTACGGCCGGACTGGCGACCGACGTACTGATCGGAGCTGTCGCCTGCGCCGCCCTGTACCTGCGCCGGACCGCCGTACTTCCGGTCGCGATCCTCGGTGTCGCCGCCTCCGCGGTCGCAGCGTCGGCAGCCGGCGCCGCCCTGGTCGCGCTCTTCACGGCCGCGATCCGGCTCCCGCGCCGAGCCGTCGCCGTGCTCACCGTCGCCGCTGTGCTCGCGACCGGAATCTTCCCGCTGATCGTGCCGGACGCCGGCGGCTACAGCTACAGTACGCAGCTCTTGCTCGGCAGCCTGATCAACCTGGGCGTGGTCGGTTGGGGTCTCATGGTCGGTGCCCAGCGCAACTATTTGCGGACCGTCCTGCAGCACACCAAGGACCTCGAGCTCCGCCAGCACCTGCTCGCCGCGAACGCCCGGGACCAGGAGCGGCGCCGGATCGCGCGGGAGATGCACGACGTACTCGCCCACCGCCTGTCCCTGCTCAGTGTCCAGGCGGGTGCGCTCGAGTTCCGCTCCGACCTCTCGCCGGACAAGACCCGCCAGATCGCCGGCGTGATCCGGCAGACCACGCATCAAGCCCTGAACGAACTCCAGGAGGTGATCGGCATCCTCCGGGACGGCACCGACGGAGCCACCTTGCTGACGCCGGCCGTTGGCCTCGACGACCTCGCGCCGCTGATCGACGAGGTCCGGCTGGGCGGGTCCGACATCCGATTCGAGCCGCCCGGCGACGGCGTACGCACGGGCCTTCCGGAGAATCTGGCGGTCGAAGCTACCGCGTACCGGATCGTCCAGGAAGGGCTGACCAACGCCCGCAAGCACGCACCGGATTCGCCGGTCCGCGTGCTGGTACGCGCCCGGGCGGCCGAGCTCGTGGTGACCGTGAGCACCTTCCTCCGCGGCGAGCCCGCTGCCGTCCCCGCTGCCATCCCCGGCGGCGGCACCGGCCTGCGTGGTCTCGGTGAGCGGGCTTCGCTGGTCGGCGGCGACTTCTCGGTCGAGACGGTCGGCAACCAGTTCGTCATCATCGGGAGGCTGCCGTGGACCCTGTAGTGGACGCCGTAGGAACCGAGACGCGGGTGGTGCTGGTCGACGACGACGCGCTGGTGCGGATGGGGCTGCAAGCGATGCTGGACGGCGTGTCCGGCATCCAGGTCGTCGGCGAAGCAGCCGACGGCAGCGAAGTACCCGCCGCGGTCGCCGCCCACCGGCCGGATGTCGTCCTGATGGACCTGCGGATGAAGCGGATCGACGGCATCACCGCCACCCGCGAGCTCCGCGCCCGCGGCGAAACCCCGGCCGTCATCGTGCTGACCACCTTCAACGACGACGACCTGATCGAGCAGTCTATCCGGGCCGGCGCCGTCGGGTACCTGCTGAAGCACGCGCCGCCCGACGACATCGTCCGTGCCATCCGCGCCGCGCACGCCGGCGAGAGCCTGCTCTCCCCCGAGATCGCCCGCCGCGTACTCACCCTGATCGCCGGCACCGCCGAAGCCACCGGCACCGCCGACGCCATCGCGACCGCCCGGGCCCGGCTCCGCCACCTGAGCACCCGCGAACTCCAGGTCGCCAAAGCCGTCGCCGACGGCAAGTCCAACGCCGAGATCGCCACCGCCCTCGCCATCACCGTCCCCACGGTCAAAGGCTACGTAGGCACCATCTTCACCAAAACCGACGCCGAAAACCGGGTCCAGCTGGCCCTGATCGTCAACGCCGCCGGCCTCTGACCACGCTGTGCGCAACAGGTACGCGCTACAGGTACGTCTGGGTGCTCGGCGGGGCCGATTCCATCCAGGCGAGGACGCCGGTGAGGGCTTCTTCGGTCATCGCGAAGTGCACCGTGCGGTCGTGGAGTTTGGCGTCGACGATGACGTGGCCCGCGTACGTGACCAGGGGCTCGTTGCCCATCGGGCGGCGGGTGGTGACGCCTTCGAGCTGGCGGCGGTTGACGACCAGCTTGGGCCACCAGGCCAGGCTGAAGACGCGGAACCACTGCAGGTCGTCGCCGACGTAGCGGGCCAGGCCGAGGGCCCAGCCGCGGCCGTGTTCCTTCTGCGCGAGTTGCAGGCTGCAATCAAAAGTTCCGCCGTCCCTGGACAACCAGCGACGGCGGAACGCGACCAGCACGATGAACAGCACGGCGGCAAGCAGACAGACCCCGACGACATCGAGGGCTGTCCTCATACCTTGCCGACCTCATTTCCGGTGCCCGATCTTCGGTACTCACCCGGGCACCCCGGAGAACCGTACTGTCAGTGACGATATTCGATTATGGCAGGTCCGCTTAAGCAGTCTGCTCCGCGGCCCGGACCCTTGCCTCGGCGAGTCGCACCTCGTCGGTGTCCGCGTCGGTGTCGAGCCCGGCGGCCAGCGCCTGCTCGAGGTCCCGGCGCGCCTCTTCGAGGTCGATGTCGTGACCCATCTCGGCGTTCTCGGCCAGGATCGAGACCCGGTCGTTCGCCACCGAGATGAAGCCGTCCGGCGCGGCCGCGACGAAGTACTCGTCGTCGACGGTCCGCACCTGGACAGTACCGCCCTGCAGCAGGCCCAGCAGCGGCGCGTGGCCGGGCAGGATCCCGACGTCGCCGTCCGTGGTCCGGGCGATGACGATCTTCGCCTGCCCCTGCCAGACCGTCCGCTCGGCGGCGACCAGCGCCACCTCCAAGTGGTCAGCCATCAGCTTTCCTTCTGCAGCTCGGCCCACTTGCGCTCGACGTCGTCGAGCGAACCGACGTTGAAGAACGCCTGCTCGGCGATGTGGTCGCACTCGCCTTCGGTGATCTTCTTGAAGGACTCGATGGTGTCCTTCAGCGGCACGGTGGAGCCCGGGACGTTGGTGAACTTCTCCGCCATGTAGGTGTTCTGGGACAGGAACTGCTCGATCCGGCGCGCCCGCGCGACGGTGATCTTGTCCTCTTCGGTGAGCTCGTCGACACCGAGGATGGCGATGATGTCCTGCAGTTCCTTGTTCTTCTGCAGGATCTGCTTCACCCGGACGGCCACGTCGTAGTGCTCCTGGCCGATGTACTGCGGGTCGAGGATCCGCGACGTCGAGGTCAGCGGGTCGACGGCCGGGTACAGACCACGCGACGCGATGTCACGCGACAGCTCGGTGGTCGCGTCCAGGTGCGCGAACGTGGTGGCCGGCGCCGGGTCGGTGTAGTCGTCGGCCGGTACGTAGATCGCCTGCATCGAGGTGATCGAGTGACCGCGGGTCGACGTGATCCGCTCCTGCAGCACGCCCATCTCGTCGGCGAGGTTCGGCTGGTAACCGACGGCCGACGGCATCCGGCCGAGCAGCGTGGACACCTCGGAACCGGCCTGGGTGAAGCGGAAGATGTTGTCGATGAAGAGCAGTACGTCCTGCTCCTTGACGTCGCGGAAGTACTCCGCCATCGTCAGCGCCGACAGCGCCACCCGCAGCCGGGTGCCCGGCGGCTCGTCCATCTGACCGAAGACCAGCGCGGTGTCCTTGAAGACCCCGGCCTCTTCCATCTCGTTGATCAGGTCGTTGCCCTCACGGGTACGCTCCCCGACGCCGGCGAACACCGAGGTGCCACCGAAGTTGTGGGCGATCCGGTAGATCATCTCCTGGATCATGACGGTCTTGCCGACACCCGCACCGCCGAACAGGCCGATCTTGCCACCCTGGACGTACGGCGTGAGCAGGTCCAGCACCTTGATGCCGGTCTCCAGCATCTCGGTCTTGGACTCGAGCTGGTCGAAGGCCGGCGCCTTGCGGTGGATCGGCCAGCGCTCGGTGATCTCGAACTCGGACTCGTCCTGGTTCAGGCACTTGCCGGTCACGGACCAGACCCGGCCCTTGGTGACGTCACCGACCGGCACGGAGATGGCCGCGCCGGTGTCGCGCACCTCGGCGCCGCGGACCAGGCCGTCGGTCGGCTTCATCGAGATCGCCCGGACGATGTTGTCGCCGACGTGCAGCGCCACCTCGAGGGTGATCGTCTGGGTGCTGTCGCCCAGGGTGATGTCCACCTCGAGCGCGTTGTACATGTCGGGGATCACGTCGGCCGCGAACTCGACGTCGACGACCGGGCCGATCACCCGGGCGACGCGACCGACGCCCGGGGCGGCGGCCTCGTTGTTCTTCTCGGTAACCGTGGCAGTCATCTCTCTCACTCGCTCCCGGCGTTCGCATCGGCGAGCGCCGTGGCGCCACCGACGATCTCGCTGATTTCCTGGGTAATTTGCGCCTGGCGGGCCTGGTTCAGGTCCCGCGTCAGCTTCTCGATCAGGTCCTGCGCGTTGTCCGTCGCGGACTTCATCGCCCGCTGCCGGTTGGCCAGCTCGGAAGCGGCCGCCTGCAGCATGCAGTAGTGGATTCGGCTGGCGACGTACTTCGGCAGCAGCCCGTCGAGTACCTCTTCGGCCGACGGCTCGAACTCGTACAGCGGCAGCACGTCGTCGGCCGCCGGTGCCTCTTCGCCCTCGACGACCTCCAGCGGCAGCAGCCGGATCACGTCCGCGCGCTGGGTCAGCATCGACACGAACCGGGTGAAGACGATGTGGATCTCGTCCACGCCGCCCTCCTCGGCCGGGGTCAGGAACCGCTCGATCAGCGCGTCGGCGATCTCCCGGGCCTGAGCGAAGCTCGGGTTGTCGGAGTCACCGCTCCACGACTGCGCGACCTCGCGCTGCCGGAAGGTGTAGTACGCGATTCCCTTCCGGCCGCTGAGGTACGGAACGACCTCTTTGCCGTCCTCGCGGAGCAGCTGGTTCAGCCGTTCGCCTTCCCGGATCACGTTCGCCGAGTACGCACCGGCCTGACCGCGGTCGGAGGTGATCAGCAAGACCGCGGCCCGGGTCGGGTTCGGCTTCTCGGTGGTCAGCGGGTGGTCGACGTTCGAGAACGTCGCCACCGCCGACACGGCACGGGTGAGCTCACGCGCGTACGGACCGGCCGCCTGGGCGCGTTGCTGCGCCTTGACGATCCGGGACGCCGCGATCAGCTCCATCGCGCGGGTGAGCTTCTTGATCGTCGTGACCGAGGCCTTCCGATCACGAAGCTCCCGCAGGTTGGCTGGCACGGTGGATCAGCCCCGCTTCTGCTTGACGATCTGCTCCTGCTCGACGTCCTCTTCGTCCATCGCCTCGGCTTCCGGCTCGGTGCCGAGCAGCGTGCCCTCGGAGGTCTGGAAGGTCGGCTTGAACGCCTTCAGCGCGTCGGTCGCCGCCTGCGCCTCGTCGTCACCGAACTGACCGGACTCGCGGATCGCGCTGAGCACCTTGCTCTCCCGGCGCAGGTAGTCCAGGAAGTCGCGCTCGAACCGGAGCACGTCGTTCACCGGTACGTCGTCGAAGTGCCCGGTGGTCCCGGCCCAGATCGAGATGATCTGGTCCTCGACCGGGTACGGCGAGTACTGCGGCTGACGGAGCAGCTGGACCAGCCGCTGACCACGGTCGAGCTGCCGGCGCGAGGTGGCGTCCAGGTCGGACGCGAACATCGCGAACGCCTCCATCGCGCGGAACTGCGCGAGGTCGAGCTTCAGCGTTCCGGCGACCTTCTTCATGCCCTTGATCTGCGCGGCCGTACCGACCCGGGAGACCGAGATACCGACGTCGATAGCCGGCCGGATGTTGGCGTTGAACAGGTCGGACTGCAGGAAGATCTGGCCGTCGGTGATCGAGATGACGTTGGTCGGGATGAAGGCCGAGACGTCGTTCGCCTTGGTCTCGATCACCGGCAGGCCGGTCATCGAGCCCGCGCCGAGCTCGTTCGACAGCTTCGCGCAACGCTCGAGCAGCCGGCTGTGCAGGTAGAAGACGTCACCCGGGTACGCCTCGCGGCCCGGCGGGCGGCGCAGCAGCAGCGACATCGCGCGGTACGCCTCGGCCTGCTTGGTCAGGTCGTCGAACACGATCAGCACGTGCTTGCCCTGGTACATCCAGTGCTGGCCGATCGCCGAGCCGGTGTACGGCGCGACGTACTTGAAGCCGGCCGGGTCGGACGCCGGGGAGGCGACGATGGTGGTGTACTCCATCGCGCCGGCCTCTTCGAGCGCACCGCGGACGGCGGCGATCGTCGAGCCCTTCTGGCCGATCGCCACGTAGATGCAGCGCATCTGCTTCTCCGGGTCACCGGAGTCCCAGTTGGCCTTCTGGTTGATGATCGTGTCCACCGCGATCGCGGTCTTGCCGGTCTTGCGGTCGCCGATGATCAGCTGCCGCTGGCCGCGGCCGATCGGGATCATGCCGTCGATCGCCTTGATGCCGGTCTGCAGCGGCTGCCGGACCTCCTGGCGGTCCATCACGCCGGCCGCCTGCAGCTCCAGCGCGCGGTTGCCCTCGAGGTCCTTGATCTCGCCGAGGCCGTCGATCGGCTTGCCCAGCGGGTCGATCACGCGGCCGAGGTAGCCCTCGCCGACCGGTACCGAGAGCACCTGGCCGGTGCGGCGGACCTGCTGGCCCTCCTCGATCCCGTCGAACTCACCGAGGACGGCGACACCGATCTCGCGGACGTCGAGGTTCAGCGCGATGCCGCGGGTGCCGTCCTCGAACTCGAGCAGCTCGTTGGTCATCACCGAGGGCAGGCCCTCGACGTGCGCGATGCCGTCACCGGCGTCGACGACGGTACCGACCTCTTCGGCAGCCACCTCGTCGGGCTGGTAGTCGGTGACGAACCGATCCAGGGCGTCCCGGATCTCCTCCGGCCTGATCGTGAGCTCAGCCATTGCGTTTCCTGCTTCCTTTGACCTTGCTGGCCTGTCGTGGCTCTAAAGGCTTTTCCGGACCCTTAGCGCCGCTTCTGTCGTTAAGGGCCGTCAACCCGCGATGCGCCGTTGCGCCTCGTCGAGCTTGGCCGCGATGGTTCCGTCGATCACTTCGTCGCCGATGTCCACCCGGACGCCGCCGACCACATTCGGGTCGACGATCACGTTCAGCTGGATCTCCCGGCCGTACTGCCGGCCCAGGGCCGCGGCGAGCCGGTCGCGCTCGGCCTCGGTCAGGTCACCGGCGACCCGTACGGTCGCGATGCTCGCGTTGCGCCGGGCCGCCGCGGCGACCTGGTACACCCGCAGCGAGCCCGCGAAGCTCCGGCCGCGGCCGTCGACGGCCCGCTCGGCCAGCCGCACCGTGGTGGCGTCGGCCTTGCCCTGCAGCAGTCCACGGATCAGCTCCTGGCGGCGTTCCACCGGGATCGCCCGGTCGCCGAGCTTGTCGGCCAGCGCCCGCTCGGCGACGACCACCCGGTCCAGCCGGAAGAGCTGGTCCTCGACCTCGTCCAGCGTCCGCCGGGTGTCGGCGTAGGCCACCTCGGCCTGGACGCTGAGCTGGTCCAGCGCGTCGCCCAGGTCCCGGCCGCTGACCCAGCGGCCGGTCACCGCGGCGGACAGCACCTCGAGCGCGGTCGCCGAGATCTTGCCGCCGAACAGCTGCTGCGCCAGCCCTGCCTTGGCAGCCGACGGGCGCGCCGGGTCGGTCAGCGCGCGCCGGAGCGCGCCGCTGCCGTCCAGCAGCCGGGCGATCGAGAACAGCTCGCCGCCCAGTCCCTCGACCGGCGTCGCACTCGCCAGGGCCTGCTCGGCCCGGGCGAGTGACTCGTTCGACGCGCCGCGCATCAGCCGTCCGTTCCGACGGCCTGGCGCGCCGACTCCGACGCCTCCAGGTCGGCCAGGAAGCGCTCGACCGTACGCCGCTGCCGGGCCTCGTCCTCCAGCGACTCACCGACGATCCGGCCGGCCAGCGTGGTCGCCATCTGCCCGACCTCGCCGCGCAGCGAGGCGACCGCCTGGCTCCGCTCGGCGTCGATCTGGGTGCGCGCGTGGGTGACGATCCGCTCGGCCTCGGCGTTCGCCTGCTCACGCATCTCCGCGATGATCACCGCACCCTGCTCGCGGGCGTCCTCGCGGATCTTCGCAGCTTCCTGGCGAGCCTCCGCCAGCTGCGCGTTGTACTTCTCCAAAGCCGCCTTCGCCTCGGCCTGGGCCTGCTTGGCCTCGTTCATCCCGCCTTCGATCGCCGCGGTCCGGTCGGCGTACGCCTTCTCGAACTTCGGGACGACCACCTTGGCGAAGGCGATGGCCAGCAGGATCAGGAAGACGAAGCCGAAGATGATCTCGGCAGTGTGCGGCAGCAGCGGGTTGACATCCTCGCCACCCGCGGCTGCCGCCAGCGGGAGAACTTTCGTCAGCATCTCTGAGTCCTGTCAGTCAGGGGGGTTGGATCAGGCGTGACCCTTGAACACGAACGCGAGCGCGATACCGATGATCGCCAGAACCTCGGTGACACCGAAGCCGATCCACGCGATCGACTGCAGCTTGCTCTGCGCCTCCGGCTGCCGCGCGGTGCCGTTGATGACGGCGGCGAAGATCAGACCGACACCAACGCCCGGGCCGATGGCAGCGAGGCCGTAGCCCAGAACGGCGATGTCACCGGTGATGGCGAGCGCCAGGTTGCTCATTTCGGTGGTTCCTTTCGGTACGGATAGGGGCTATCCGGGTTTCCGTTTACTACGGGTCTATGGGTGATACGGCGGATCAGTGGTCGTCGGCGATGGCGCTGCCGATGTACTGCGCGGTCAGCACCACGAAGATGTACGCCTGGATGCACTGCACGAACAGCTCCAGCCCGGCGATCGCGATGCCCATGATGAAGGTGACGATGCCGACGCCGCCGAGGAAGATCTTCCCGGACTCGAACACCATGTACTCGCCACCGAGCACGAACACCAGCAGCAGGATGTGACCGGCGAACATGTTCGCGAACAACCGCAGGCTCAGCGAGATCGGCCGGACCAGGATGTTCGAGATGAACTCGATCGGGATCATCAGCGGCATCAGCCAGCCCGGTACGCCGGCCGGCATCGTCTGGTGCTTGAAGTAGCCCCAGGGGCCGTGCTTCCGGATCCCGACCGCGTTGTAGATGACCCAGCTCATGATCGCCGCGACATAGGCCCAGCCGGCGTGGCTGAAGGTCGGGAACTGGATCAGCGGGATGCTGGCCGCGACATTGTTCAGCAGGATGAAGAAGAACAGGCCGCACAAGTACGGCACGTACTTCATGTGCTCCTGGCTGCCGATCGCGTCCCGGGCGATCGAGTTCCGGACGAAGTTGTAGCCGAGCTCGCCGGCGAACTGCAGCTTGGTCGGCACGATCGCCGCCTTGCGGGACGCACCCCAGAAGAACCAGACGATGACGACGACGGACAGCGCGGCCACCAGTACGGGCTTGGTGAACCAGTCCACGCCGTCGATGATCGGCGGGGTGTTGAAGTTCTGTGGACCGGGTGCGATGAACTCGGTCGGAACGCCGGCGGTCACCGGGTCTCCTCTCGCGTCGTGCTCAAGTCGGACGCCTTGTGGCAAAGGGCAGGGCGGCTCAGGGCATGGCGGTCAACAACATCAGACCCGGTAAAGCTGGGACCTGAGGTCAGGACCGCGACCCGTACCGGAAATGCAGCATCAGGATGGTGAGCGCGGCACCGAGCACGATGCCCACCGGAAGCAGAAACTGGGTGCCGAAGAGCCGGTCCAACCCGAAGCCGATGCCGCCGTACACCACGACACCGCCGATCAAGTAGGACAGGACCCGCCAGCCGTCGCCCGAATTGGGGGGTGATGGCTTCGGATCCTGGTTCTCGCTCATTGGCACCCGCAACGTACCAGTTGGCGACAGATCCGGTCACATCGGCCCCCGTAATCTCCACCACAGCAGGGGAATCGTTACCGGCGGTGCTCATGCCGTCACTTCTTTGTCCAGGTCGTAGATCGGCACCCGGAGCCGGGACCAGGCCCAGATCTCGCCGGCCATCCAGCCCATCACGACCACCATCGCGCAGATCCCCAGCGCGGTCAGATTCACGTTCTGGGCCAGGGCGTCGGAGTTCAGCGCGATCGCCAGCAGGCCGCCGAAAATCGCGATCCGGCCGGTGTAGGAGGCCATCGCGACCGCGAGCTGGGTGGTCGGCGACGTCCGCCGGGACAGGTGCAGCGCGAGCAGGCCGACGCCGGAGAAGATGATCACCATCAGCAGCCCGAGCAGCGCGCCCCACAGGCCCTTGAGGCCGGCGGCGACGGTCGAGACCGCGGCGGCGTTGACGCCGACGACGACGGCTGCGACCAGAGCGCCACGCAGCATTGCCAGCGCCGGGTGCTTGGTAGCTTGGCCGGCGATTTCGGGGCTGTGGGCCATGGGAGCCATCTGGTGGTTCCGTCCTGCTGGCGAAACTGGTCTCGCGGCCAGCTCGTCGGGTTGGGCGGGGTCAGGGGTGTCGCTGTTCTTTACTGATGCCTTGCTGGTGCTTGTGAAAACTAGCACAAAGTCTTCATTGTCAGCAAACGCGACAGGAACGCACACCCCGGCCCGCTGTACACGAACACCTTATCGGTAGGCCACGACTCCCACTGGTCTGGTCCCCGGAGTGCTCGTTCTGCTAGCCGGCCGCCGGTGGGCCGGCCGGGAGCTCGTCGATCGTCAAGGTGCAGCCGTCGAGCCGTGCGGTCAGCGTACGGAGGGCGGCCGTGACTTCGGCCGGATGCCCGCGCCAAGCCGCGAGCCTGGGCTCGAGCTCCGGATCGCGGGCGTAGTCGTCCAGCGGAAGCCCCATCCGCTCGACGAACCAGAACGCCACCAGCCGGTACGCGGGGTCGACGCGCTGCCCCGGAGTGGGTGCGCAGCGGTCGATCCGGGCGATCTTGCCCGCGAGTTCGCCGGCCACGTCACGGGCGAGCGAACCCGTACGCTCCGGGCCGACCGCGAGTTGCACCGCGGCCGGGCTGTTCACGGCGGTCTCGCTCGCCAGCGTGAACGGGAACAGCTCCGGACCCGCCTCGGCGGCCACGCGATCCACCATCGCCTTGACCGCGGGCAGGTCGCTGCGATGCTCGGTCAGCAGACACACCCGCGTACGCCCGTCCAGGCAGGCAATGTGTGGCGTGGCGGCGGCGTATACCGGCACCGGAAAGGCAATCGAGGCGACAATCACACCGACCGCCGCCCAGCCGACGGTTCTGCGCTTCGGGTAGGCCAGGAATACGGCCGAAACCACCATCGCGGCGGCAACGAACAATCGCATTCCGGCGAGCCAGGAATTCAGCGCGACTTCACCGGACGGATGGCCCGACATTCCGCTGAACGGCAGAAACGAAAGCCAGCGGGAATCCCTGCCGGTGCCAAGGTCCGCGCCGATCAGGATCAGCCAGAAGATGCCGGCGGCAACTATCGCGGTACGCCGGCGGATCGCGCGGACCAGGAGGGCGGCGGTTGTCGCGACCGCTGCCAGCCAGGCGATCGGTACGAGCAGGAAGAGCAGCGGCGGGGCGTCACCGGCCGTACGGATCGTCCAGAACAACGCCGGGGCGGCACCGACGAGCCAGCCGGCCAGCACCGCGGCGACAGCCCTGCGCTGGGTTTGCCGGGTCGCCAGAAGCAGCACTGCCAGCGCCACGCTCGGCAGAATCACGATCAGTGTCGTGGACAGTACGCGGGCCGTCTCCGCCCAGGATGCGTAGCGCAGCCCGGACATCATCCGGCTGGTCAGGAGCGCGGTCGGCAACAGCGTCGCGCCCGCCAGCAGGGCGGAAGCCGGCCAGGACTTGCTGGACATCTCGATCCCCTCCCACAGCGGAGGACGCCCGGCGGCAGGCCCGAAGCTTGCCGCCGGGCGCCGTCACGGCCTCAGCACTCCTTCTGCTTGACCCCTTGCCAGGTGCCGCCGGAGGAATCCTTCAACTTGCCGTAGACCTCTTTTTGGTGACCGAGATCGGCACAGGCGCCCTTGGCGGTCACCTCGAAGTTCGTGCCGGTCCCGGTGCCCGTTGCCACCACACCGTCGACGCCCCAGTAGCTCTTGAACAAGTTGATCGTCAGCCGGACGTTGCCGGTACAGCCGCGCCGGCTACCGCTGACCCAGACATTGTTGCCGTTCGAATCCGGCGGCGCGACGTAATGCGCGCAAGCCTGCGCCGATTCCGTCGTACCCCAGGCCGCCATTGACAATCCACCCGCCGCGGCGGCGCCGATAGCGGTCGCCGCAATTGCCCGAATCATTACTCGCTGCATTGTCATCCACTTTCCCCTGTAGTTTTCTGACATGCGTGACTTTTCCACTACAGAGCGGGACCGGGAAGCGACAATCAGTACAAATCACCCAGACAAACGTTTGTACGGGTCGGGGCTCAGACCTTGGCGAGGGGTTTGCGGTTTCGGCGTGGGAGGCCGGTGGTGAGGGCTACCGCGGTGACGCCCACGACGAGGACGATCAGGGCGGTCCACCAGTAGAGGGCGAGGCCGAGGACGACCACGCCGTACGCGATCAGGGCGGTCCAGAGGTACATCAGCAGGACCGCGCGGCGGTGGGAATGTCCGCGTTGCATCAGGCGGTGGTGCAGGTGCTGCTTGTCCGCGGCGAACGGTGAGCGGCCGGCCTTGGTGCGGCGGATGTACGCCAGGGTGAGGTCCAGCGCGGGGATCGCGAGGATGGCGATCGGCAGGACCAGCGGGAGCAGCGCGGGCAGCAGGCTGGAGCCGCCGACCTCGTACGGGACCGCGTTCGGGTCCATCTGCCCGGTCAGGCTGATCGTCGACGCGGCCAGCATCAGCCCGATCAGCAGGGCGCCGGAATCGCCCATGAAGACCCGGGCGGGGAAGAAGTTGTGCGGGAGGAAACCGAGGCAGGCGCCGGCCAGCGCGACCGTGATCAGGGTGGAGGTGGTGGCGCGGTCGAGGTTCTCGTGCACGTTGAGCAGGTACGAGTACGTGAAGAAGGCGGTGGCACCGATCGCGGTCACGCCCGCGGCCAGGCCGTCGAGGCCGTCGACGAAGTTCACCGCGTTGCAGCAAGCCAGGAGGATGCCGGCCGTCAGGACCGCGAGTAGTGCGGGTGACGGGGAGATCACGCCGCCGGGTAGCGGGAGCCAGTACAGCTGGATGCCCTGGACAACCATCACGCCGACCGCGAGGACTTCGCCGGCGAGTTTGGTGACTGCGTCCAGCTCGTACAGGTCGTCGATCACGCCGACCGCGCAGATCACCACGCCGCCGGCCAGGATCGCGCGGGCGTCGTGGGCGACCTGCAGGCTGTTGCCGAGGAACGGCAGGTTGGAGGCGACCGCGAAACCGGCGATCAGGCCACCGAGGATGGACAGGCCACCGAAGTACGGGATCGGGACCTTGTGCACATCCCGCGACCGCACCTTGGCGACCGCGCCGTAACGCACCGCAATCTGCCGAGCCACACCGGTCAGCAGAAAAGTCGTGGCCATCGCCACGAACAGGACCAGCAGGTACTCACGCACTAGTCCGCAGGCCTCACATCAGAGTCGGTCTTCTCCCCATTAGACGCCCGCCCACGCTGATCAGTTGGCTTCTCCCCCAACTTCTCCTCCCCACCAGTCCCCGCCCCATCACCAGCACCCGCCGCCGTCGCGTCATCCGCCGCCGGCTTTTCCGGGGCGGTCGCCGGCTCTCCAGCGTCAGCTGTCGTCGCCTCGGCACCAGCTGCCGTTTCCCCATCCGGCTTGGGCTCGGGCGGCGTGGGTTCGTCGTCTGTGGTTACTTCGGGGACGACGGCTCGGAGCTGCTCCAGGGACAGGGCGCCGACGCGTACGACCCGCGGGGTTTCGCCGGTGATGTCGACGATGGTGGACGGTTGGGCGCCGCTGACCTCACCGCCGTCCAAGTACACCGCGACCGACTCGGCCAGTTGCTCTTCCGCGTCGTACACGTCCAGCGCGGCCGGCCGGCCCGACTTGTTGGCCGAGCTGACGGCGAGTGGGCCCGTGCGCGACAGCAGCTCGCGGGTCTGCTCGTGATCCGGCACCCGCAGAGCGACCGTGCCCTGCGATTCCCCGAGGTCCCACAGCAGCGACGTCTGCGCGTGGCAGATCAGCGTCAGCGGGCCGGGCCAGAACTCCTGCGCCAGCTTCCGCCCGCTGTCGGGTACGTCGGTGGCGAGCGCGTCCAGCGACTCCACCACCGAGATCAGCACCGGCGGCGGCATGTCGCGGCCGCGGCCCTTGGCGTCGAGCAGCCGCTGCACGGCGTCTGCTTTGAAGGCATCGGCAGCCAGCCCGTACACGGTGTCGGTCGGCAGCACCACGAGGTCCCCGGCCTCGATGGCGTCGACCGCCGCACGGTACGCAGGTGCCAGTTCGTCCCCGGTGAAATCGAAGCGCTCACTCACGGAGTGAATCGTGCCACTCACTCCGGCCGCGACTCCAACCGGGCCGACCATGACATTCGATTGTCAGCTTTCCGGACGGAGCGCCCGAAGCCTCTCTAAGATCCCGGCCATGACTGTGACGCGTGAATTTCTCGCCGGTTTGCCGAAGGCCGAGCTGCATGTCCACCACGTCGGGTCCGCGTCGCCGCGGATCGTCGCCGAGCTGGCCGCGCGGCATCCCGGGTCGCCGGTACCGGCCGATCCGGGTGCGCTGACCGAGTACTTCAAGTTCAGCGACTTCGCCCACTTCATCGAGATCTACCTGAGTGTCGTCGAGCTGATCAAGACGCCCGAGGACGTCCGCCTGCTCACGTACGAGATCGCCCGCGAGATGGCCGGGCAGCAGAACCTCCGGTACGCCGAGCTGACCGTCACGCCGTACACCTCGGTGATCCGCGGGATCGCGGCCGAGGCGTTCTGCGAGGCGATCGAGGACGCGCGGATCGCGGCCGAGAAGGACTTCGGCCTGGTGCTGCGCTGGATCTTCGACATCTCCGGCGAGGACGGCATCCCCGGCGCGGACGAGACGTTGCGGATCGCCACCAAGATCCGCCCGGAGGGGCTGGTCGGGTTCGGCCTCGGCGGGCCGGAGATCGGCGTACCGCGCCCGCAGTTCCAGCCGCACTTCGAGGCGGCGATCGCGGCCGGACTGCACAGCGTGCCGCACGCGGGCGAGACGACCGGCCCGCAGACGATCTGGGACGCGGTCCGGGTGCTGAAGGCCGAGCGGATCGGTCACGGTACGTCGGCGATGCAGGACCCGGCCCTGGTCGACTACCTGGGCGAGCACCGGATCCCGCTGGAGGTCAGCCCGACGTCGAACATCGCCACCCGCGCGGTCGACTCGTACGACGTACACCCACTGCGCGCGATGGTCGACGCCGGTTTGGTGGTCACGATCAACTCCGACGACCCGCCGATGTTCGGCACCGACCTGACCAACGAGTACGTGGTCGCGTCCCGCCTACTCGACCTGGACCCGGCCGGCGCCGGCGAATTCGCGAAAACCGCCGTCCGCGAGTCCTTCGCCGAGGACTCCGTGAAGGACGCCCTCCTCACCGAAATCGACAGCTACGTCACCCAGAACGGGTAGCAGGCAGGAGCGGAAGTCAAACGTTGGAACCAGGTGCGTGGCCGGGTCGTCCCAGGTTCGTTCACAGTGACTACTGAGGAGGACCAGATGTCTGAGCGCAACAAGGTGACACCGGAGGAGAGGGCGCAGCTGCGGAAGCTGGCGGACGAGGGGCGGGCCGCGAACAACATGAAGGACGGCGTGAAACCGCGCGGCACCGAGCACGGCGGCAGGCCCACCGACGGGACCTCTCGCGGCCGGACCACAGGCTCGCAGCACCCCGGACGCCAGTAGGACCCGGGCGGGGCGGGCTCCCGGCAGCGCCGAGGTGCAGGTGGCTGAGGGTCAGATGCGGCGGCCGGTGGTGAATCTGTTGCGGGCGGAGAGGTCTTGGTGGTCGCGGACCTCGGTGAAGTGGGTGGTGGCGGTGAAGACTGCGGGGGCTGATTCGCCCTGGACGTCGGCGTGTTCGCAGGCGAACCAGCCGCCGGGTGCCAGCAACCGCCCGGCCGTCGCGGCCACCACCTTGATCTCGTCGAGCCCGTCGTCACCGGACCACAGCGCGAGTGCCGGGTCATGGTCGCGTACTTCGGCCGTGACCGACTCCCACGCGGTCAGCGGGATGTACGGCGGGTTGGAGATCACCGCATCCACCCGGCCGTCGAGCTCCGGCAGGCAGCCGTCGATGTCGCCCTCGTGCAGGATCGCGCCGGTACCGGCCAGGTTCCGCCGGGCCCAGGTGACGGCTTCCGGTGAAAGC
Organism: Kribbella hippodromi; assembly: GCF_039531045.1. Taxonomy (NCBI): domain Bacteria; kingdom Bacillati; phylum Actinomycetota; class Actinomycetes; order Propionibacteriales; family Kribbellaceae; genus Kribbella; species Kribbella hippodromi. The sequence continues at coordinate 178,476 of NZ_BAAAPH010000009.1, forward strand.
TCGACCGCGTGCACCGTACTGTCCGGCCGCTCCGTCGCGACCGCCCCCGCGATGGCGCCGGACCCCGTACACAGGTCCACCACCAGGGGGTTCTTCACGCCGGCGATCCGGTCGAGGATCCACCCGACCATCACCTCGGTCTCCGGTCGCGGCACGAACACCCCCGGGCCGACCGCCAGCTCCCGGTACCGGAACGCAGCCGTCCCGGTCAGATGCTGCAACGGCTCCCGCCCCGCCCGCCGCTCGATCAGCTCCTCATACCGAACCCGCTGCTCAGCCGTAGGCTCCGCAAGCTGCAACCGGCTGGACCCGGTCACAAACGCCATCAACTCCCCCGCATCAAACTCCGGCGAAGCCACCCCAGCCCCCCGCAACCGCTCAACCCCTTGAGCCACAACCACCCGTACACCAGGCTCTTCTGCGTTCACTGGGCTTCTACGGCCTCGAGGCGGGCTGCCAGGTCGGCGTCTGTGAGTGCTTTGATGACCGGCTCCAGCTCCCCGCCAAGGACCTGATCGAGGTTGTGCGCCTTGTACCCCACCCGGTGATCCGAGAACCGGTTCTCCGGGAAGTTGTACGTACGCACCCGCTCCGACCGGTCCACGGTACGAATCTGCGACCGCCGCGCATCCGACGCCTCCTGATCGGCCGCCTCCTGCGCCGCCGCCAGCAACCGCGACCGCAGCACGCGCATCGCCTGTTCCCGGTTCTGCAGCTGGGACTTCTCGTTCTGCATCGAAACCACGATGCCGGTCGGGAGGTGGGTGATCCGGACCGCGGAGTCGGTCGTGTTCACACTCTGCCCACCCGGACCGGACGACCGGAACACGTCGATCCGCAGGTCGTTCAGGTCGATCTCGACGTCGACGTCCTCGGCCTCCGGCAGCACCAGCACCCCGGCCGCCGACGTGTGAATCCGGCCCTGCGACTCAGTCACCGGCACCCGCTGCACCCGGTGTACGCCGCCTTCGAACTTCAGCTTCGCATACGGCGCTTCGCCCGGCTCCGGCGTACCTTTCGCCTTCACCGCGACGGTGATCGACTTGTACCCGCCCAGGTCGGACTCGGCCGAGTCCAGTACCTCGGTCTTCCAGGCTTGCGTCTCGGCGTACTTGAGGTACATCCGGAGCAGATCGCCCGCGAACAGCGCGGACTCGTCGCCGCCTTCGCCGGCCTTGATCTCGAGGATCGCGTCCTTGTCGTCGTTGGGGTCACGCGGTACGAGCAGCGTCTGCAACCGCTCCGCCAGCTCCTCGCGCCGGCCGCTCAGCCGAGTGGCCTCCTCCGCGAACGCCGGGTCCTCGGCCGCCAGCTCACGCGCGGCCTCGATGTCGTCGCCGGTCTGCAGCCACTCGTCGTACGTCCGCACCACCGGCGCCAGCGCGGCGTACCGCTTACCGACCCGCCGGGCATTGGCCTGGTCGGAGTGCAACTCCGGCTGGGCCATCTGCCGCTCCAACTCGGCATACTCCGCCTTGAGCGACTGCACCGCCTCGAACATTTCGCACTCCTCCCTTCACCACACCAGTGATCATCGAATCACGTCAGCCCCGCGCAAAGGGGGTGCGGGTGGCGGAGCCCCCGCTCGCGGCAAGCGAAGCGCGCCGCACGACACGCGAAAGCGAGGTGGCCTGCGCAGTCCGCAGGCACACCTCGCCCAGAGCTTTCGACAACTACTTCTTCGCGTACCGCTTCTCGAAGCGGGCGACCCGGCCACCGGTGTCGAGGATCTTCTGCTTACCGGTGTAGAAGGGGTGGCACTGCGAGCACACGTCGGCGTGAATCACACCGTTCTCCGCGGTCGAGTGCGTGGTGAACGTGGCGCCACAGGTGCAGGTCACCGTGGTCTCCACGTACGTCGGGTGGATGTCGCTCTTCAAAACAGTCTCCTAGGTTCAGGTGCCCCGGGTCGTCCGCACGGTACGAACGTGAACCGGAACCAGCTATCCAGTCTGCCATGCCCCGCCACCCCACCGGAAATCCGGCCCCCACCGCCATTTCAGTGGTTAACCCCCAAAACCGCCCCTTACTGCCCCGCATGCGGGGCACTAAGGCGCAATCTCACAGGTGAACCTCTGAAATGGCACGGCGGTGGGGCGTGGCTCAGTCGCCGTTGGTGGTGCTGTGCGTCGTACCGGTGGACGGGGTGGTTTTGTTGACCACCCCACCCCAACCGTCTTTTCTCAGTCGCCGTTGGTGGTGCTGTGCGTCGTGCCGGTGGACGGGGTGGTTTTGTTGACCACCCCACCCCAACCGTCTTTTCTCAGTCGCCGTTGGTGGTGCTGTGGGTGGTACCACCGGTGGACGGGGTTGTCTTGTTCACCTGCAGCAGGAACTCGATGTTCGACTTGCTCTCCTTGAGCTTGCCGATCAGGAGTTCGAGTGCCGCCTGGCCGTCCAGGGCGGACAGTACGCGGCGCAGCTTCCAGACCACCTGGGTCTCGTCCTTGGACATCAGCAGTTCCTCGCGGCGCGTGCCGGAGGCGACCACGTCGATGGCCGGGAAGATCCGCCGGTCGGCGAACTCGCGGCGCAGCCGGAGCTCCATGTTGCCGGTGCCCTTGAACTCCTCGAAGATCACCTCGTCCATCTTCGAGCCGGTCTCGATCAGCGCGGTGGCGAGGATGGTCAGCGAGCCGCCGTCCTCGATGTTCCGGGCCGCACCGAAGAACCGCTTCGGCGGGTACAGCGCGGACGAGTCCACCCCACCGGACAGGATCCGCCCGCTGGCCGGCGCCGCGATGTTGTACGCGCGTCCGAGCCGGGTGATCGAGTCGAGCAGCACGACCACGTCATGCCCGAGCTCCACCAGCCGCTTCGCCCGCTCGATCGCCAGCTCCGCGACCGTGGTGTGGTCGTCGGCCGGCCGGTCGAAGGTGGAGGCGATGACCTCACCCTTGACCGTACGCTGCATGTCGGTGACCTCTTCGGGCCGCTCGTCCACCAGCACGACCATCAGGTGTACTTCGGGGTTGTTCGTGGTGATCGCGTTCGCGAGCGCCTGCAGCACCATCGTCTTACCGGCCTTCGGCGGCGAGACGATCAGGCCGCGCTGGCCCTTGCCGATCGGGCTGACGATGTCGACGATCCGGGTGGTCAGGATGCCCGGTTCGGTCTCCAGCCGGAGCCGCTCGGTCGCGTACAGCGGGGTGAGCTTGTTGAAGTCCTGCCGCTGCTTGGCGATCTCCGGGTCCGCACCGTTGACGGTGTCGATCCGGACCAGCGGGTTGAACTTCTCCTTGCGCTCGCCCTCCTGCGGCTGCTTCACCGCGCCGGTGATCGCGTCACCCTTGCGGAGGCCGTAGCGCTTGACCATCGAGAGCGCGACGTACACGTCGTTCGGGCCGGGCAGGTAGCCGCTGGTCCGGACGAACGCGTAGTTGTCGAGGACGTCCAGGATGCCGGCCGCGGGGACGAGGACGTCGTCCTCGCTGATCGTCGGCTCGGTGTCGTACCGCTCGCCGCGGCCACGGCTCCGGCTGTTGTCGCGGTCCCGGCCACCGTCCCGGCCGTCGCGACCGTCCCGGCCGTCGCGGTTGCCGGTCTGGCCGTCGCGGTTCCGGTCCCGGTCGCGCCCCCGGCGACGCCGCCGGCGGCCCTCGCCTTCCTCGCCCCGGTCGTCGTTCCGGCTGTTGCCCCGGTCGGTGCCCCGGTCCGAGCTCCGGTCAGTGTTGCGGTCCGAGCTCCGGTCGGTGTTGCGGTCCGAGGTGCGGTCCGCGTTCTGGTCGGCCCGGCTCCGCTGGTTGTCGCCGCGGTTGTCCCGGTTGTTGTCACGACCACTCTCACGACCGCTGTCACGGCCACTTTCACGACCGCCGTCACGGTTGTCGCGCTGACCGTCCCGGCTCGCGTCCCGGCTCTGGTTGTCGCGGCTCCGCTGATCGCCCCGGCTGTCGCGGCTGTTGTCGCGGGCACGGTTGCGGTTCTGGTTGTCACCGCGGTCATCGGCCCGGTCGTCCGTACGCGTCTCGGCGCGCTCAGCGGCACCGTTCTGCGCGGACGTGCTGCCCTGCGCGTTCAGGGTGCTGTTCTGGGCAGCAGCGCCATGCTGTGCACCCGCGCCGTTCTGCGCGGCGTTCTCCGCCTGCGCACCCTGCGCCTTCACCACAGAAGCCTCGCCAACAGCGGAGGCGGTGGTGCCAGCGGCGCCAGCGGCCGGCTGCGCGGCATCGGACGGCGGTACGTCGGTCCCGGCGTCCTTCTGGGCCGCGGCGCGGGTCCGGCGGCTGCCACCTTCGCGCTTGGCCGGCGCCGACTTCGCGGCGGCGGACTTGGCCGGCGCGGAGTTCGTGGACTCGGCGGCCTCGTCGAGCGTCGGCTGCGTCGGCCGGCCGGCCGGAGCCTTCGCCCGGGAACCCCCGGTCGCACCGCCCGCGGAAGCCCCGGCGGAACCGCCGGAACCGCCGCCCTGAGCGGCCTTGATCGCCTCGATCAGCTGGCCCTTGCGCAGCGCGCCGGTGCCCTTGATGCCGAGCGTCCCGGCGAGCTGCTTCAGCTCGGGGAGCAGCATGCCCTCGAGGCCGCCACCAGCTTTCCGGCGACGCGACGCGGTACCGGCCGCGGCGTCTGCTCCGCTGGAGGCTTCAACAGTTTCTGTCACGTGAGGTCCTTCCCACACGGATCGTCGGCGTCCGAAAGGCTCACCGACCGAATTTCACCCACGACCACACAACGGGCACGTGGGATACAAGAGGCTCTCGCTCGATCTGAGTCCCCCCGGACATCTCCGACGCAGGCGGCGCAAGGTCACATCCACAGGAGGGTCGCCACACAACACAGGGTGCCGGGAGCACAGCCCGGATCGTGACGAGAGTTCACCGATCACCTGGAGGGGATCGGGTGAGTCGAGACTAGCACCACTACAGGTCCTTCTGCCGACCCGAGGGGTACAACGCGTGTCAGCCGCGCGGCATTCCCCGCCTCAGCCGGCTTCCATCGACCAGACCTGTACGCCGACTGGATCGATCCCCAGCTCGTACCTGGTCCAACCGTCCGGTGCCTCCGGCGCACCCCGGAACGACACCGCCCGGCCACCGGAACCAGCGCCCTGACCTGCGGTTTTGCCATCCGGCTGGGCGAGCACGGCGACCGTCGGCCCGGCGCCGCTGATGATCGCGGCCAGACCACTCCCGCGCAGCTTGTGCACCAGCGCGAGGCTCTCCGGCATGGCCGGCTCGCGGTACTCCTGGTGCAGCAGGTCCTCGGTCGCCGTCAGCAACAGCTCGGGGTGCCCGGTCAGCGCCGCGACCAGCAAGGCGGCCTTTCCGGCGTTGGCCGCCGCGTCGGTGTGGGAAACAACGCCCGGAAGGAGCCCGCGCGCCTCCTTGGTGAGCACCCGATTGTCAGGTACATAAGCGATCGCGGCGATTCCGGCCGGCTCCAGCTTGATCGCGCGGCCACCTGGATTCGGCACTCCGCTTTCGGTCCAGGCGATGGTGAAACCGCCAAGGGCAGCGGCCGCGACGTTGTCGGGGTGGCCTTCGAGCTCGTTCGCCAGGACGACGAGGCGATCGCGGTCGAGCGGGACGCCCGCCAACGCGTACGCCGCCGCCAGTCCGCCGACGATTGCGGCCGAGGACGAGCCGAGTCCGCGGCCGTGCGGAATCCGGTTCTCGCAGCGAAGGGTGAAGCCGGGCACCGGGGCATCCAGCGCCTCGAGCCCGGCCCGGATCGATCGCACCACGAGGTGCGTTTCGTCCAGTGGTACGTCGTTTTCGCCCTCGCCCGTGACCTGAACGGTGATCCCGGATCCACCTGGGGTCACGACCAGGTCGTCGTACAGCGTCAGCGCGAGACCGAAGGCATCGAAGCCGGGGCCGAGGTTCGCACTCGTCGCGGGCACCCGGACCCGTACCTGGTCACACGGCCGCCGGCGCCCGTCTGCTTCCTGGCCGTCCATTTCCGCTGCCGGCATCTCAGGACAGACCGGCGACGCGCGCGACGGCGTCGGTGTCGGCGGGGGTGACCGGGGACTTGTCGACGGCCGCGTGGTCGAGCGCGGTGTCGATGTCCTTCAGGCCGTGGCCGGTGACGGTGATCACCACCGTCGAGCCGCCCGGCAGCCAGCCCTGCGCCTTGGCGTGCAGCAGACCGGCGACCCCGGCCGCGGACGCCGGCTCGACGAACACCCCTTCGCGCGCGGCCAGCTCACCCTGCGCGGCCATGATCTGCTCGTCGGTGACGCTCTCGATCCGCCCGCCGGACTCGTCCCGCGCGGCCTCGGCCAGCGTCCAGGAGGCCGGGTTGCCGACCCGGATCGCGGTCGCCAGCGTGTCCGGCCGCTCGACGATCGCGCCCCGCACGATCGGCGCCGCGCCGGCCGCCTGGAACCCCCACATCTTCGGAGTACGGGTAGCCAGCTTGTCCTTGGCGTACTCCTGGTAACCCTTCCAGTACGCCGCGATGTTGCCGGCGTTGCCGACCGGAAGCAGATGCAGGTCCGGAGCATCGCCGAGCGCGTCGCACACCTCGAACGCCGCGGTCTTCTGCCCTTCCAGCCGGACCGGGTTCACCGAGTTCACCAGGGCGACCGGATAGTTCTTGCCGAGCTCCCGCACGATCCGCAGGCAGTCGTCGAAGCTGCCGTCGATCTGCACCAGCTTGGCGCCGTGCACGACGGCCTGCGCGAGCTTGCCCTTCGCGATCCGCCCAGCGGGGATCAGCACCAACGGGAGCATTCCGGCGCGTACGGCGTACGCGGCGGCCGACGCGGAGGTGTTTCCGGTCGACGCGCACACCACCGCCTTGTCGCCGGCCTGCGCCGCGAGCGAGATCGCCACCGTCATGCCGCGGTCCTTGAACGAGCCGGTCGGGTTGTTGCCCTCGACCTTCAGCCAGACCTCGCAGCCGGTCTGCTCGCTCAGCCACTGCGCGGCCACCAGCGGCGTGCCGCCCTCGCCGAGCGTGACCACCGGCGTGTCCGCCGAGACGGGAAGCCGGTCTCTGTATTCCTCGATCACGCCGCGCCACTGGTGCACCATTGAATTACTCGCCTTCTACCCGCATCACACTGCTGACTTCACGGACGATGTCCATGTCCCGCAAGGACTCCACGGTCGCGGACAACGCGGCATCGGTCGCGGTGTGGGTGACCACCACCAGCTGCGCGTCACTGCCCCGGCCCTCCTGACGGACGGTCTGGATCGACACGTCGTGCTCGGAGAACGCGTGGGCCACCGCCGCCAGCACACCGGCCTTGTCGGCCACGTCCAGCGACACGTGGTAGCGGGTCATCGCCTCGCCCATCGGCCGCACGGCCCGCTGGGTGTACGACGACTCGCCGACCCCCGGCACACCCTTGAGCCGGTTGCGCGCGGCGGACACCAGATCCCCGAGGACAGCACTGGCCGTCGGGGCGCCGCCGGCACCACGACCATAGAACATCAGCTGCCCGGCCGCTTTGCTTTCCACGAAGACGGCGTTGTACGCGTCCCGGACGTTGGCCAGCGGATGCGTCAGCGGGATCATCGCCGGGTACACCCGGGCGCTGACCGAGTCGGTCCGCTCGTCCAGCTCGCAGATCGCCAGCGACTTCACCACACAGCCCATCTCCCGGGCGGAGGTGATGTCGGTCGCGGTCACCTCGGTGATGCCCTCCCGGTGCACGTCGGCGATCGAGACCCGGGTGTGGAACGCCAGGCTGGCCAGCAGCGCCGCCTTCGCGGCCGCGTCGAACCCCTCGATGTCCGCGGTCGGGTCGGCCTCGGCGTACCCGAGCGCCTGCGCCTCTTCGAGCGACTCGTCGAAGCCGGCGCCGGTGCTGTCCATCTTGTCCAGGATGTAGTTCGTGGTGCCGTTGACGATGCCCATCACCCGGATCACGTCGTCACCGGCGAGCGACTCGCGCAGCGGCCGCAGGATCGGGATCGCGCCGGCCACGGCGGCCTCGAAGTACAGGTCGCGCTGGTACTTCTCCGCGGCCGCGAAGAGCGTCGGGCCGTCCTCGGCGAGCAGGGCCTTGTTCGCCGTCACGACCGAGGCGCCGTGCTCCAGCGCGGTCAGGATCAGGCCGCGGGCGGGCTCGATCCCACCGATCACCTCGATCACCAGGTCGAGGTCACCGCGGGACACCAGCGCCTGCGCGTCGGTCGTCACCAGCGCCGGGTCGACCGCGATGTCGCGGGCCCGCCCGGCCCGGCGGACGGCGATCCCGGCGATCTCCAGCCGGGCCCCGACCCGGGCCGCGAGATGATCCGCCTGCTCGGTCAGGATCCGCACCACTTCGGTGCCGACCACACCACAACCGAGCAGGCCGACCTTGAGCGGCTAAGTCGGATCGTAGCCATGTCGTTCTGTGAGCCAAGGAGTTGGTCTTGTGAGTTGTCTTCCTAAGACCGCTTGGCCTCCGACTTCCGCGCTCGGCCGTCCTTGACCGCGATCACCGGCGGCCGCGGTACGTGGTTGTAGTTGCTCGCCATCGACCGGCAGTACGCGCCGGTGCCGGGGACCGCGATCAGGTCGCCGGGCCGGACGTCGGCGGGCAGGAACTCGTCCTTGACCACGATGTCACCGGCCTCGCAGTGCTTCCCGACCACCCGGGCCAGCGTCGGCTCGGTGGACGAGTACCGGTTCGCGAGCGTGCAGGAGTAGTCGGCGTCGTACAGCGCGGTGCGGATGTTGTCGCTCATCCCGCCGTCCACGGACACGTACGTCCGGGCCGCGCCGGCGTCCAGCTCGACCTCCTTGACGGTGCCGACCGAGTACACCGTGCACATCGCCGGGCCGACGATCGCGCGACCGGGCTCGACCGACACTTGCGGGACCGGGATGTCGTGCTCGTGGCACTCGTGCTCGACGATCTTGCCCATCTCGGTGGCCAGCTGGGCCGGGTCCGACGGGTCGTCCTGGGTGGTGTACGCGATGCCGAACCCGCCGCCCAGGTCGAGCTCCGGCATGTCCACGCCGATCTCCTCGGAAACCCTTGCGTGCAAGGCGATCACGCGCTTCGCGGCCACCTCGAACCCGGACGAGTCGAAGATCTGCGAACCGATGTGCGAGTGCAGGCCGAGCAGCTCGAGCTCCGGCGCTTCGTTGATCCGGGCAACGGCTTCGAAGGCCGCGCCGGAGGTGATCGAGAAGCCGAACTTCTGGTCCTCGTGCGCGGTCGCGATGTACGCGTGGGTGTGCGCCTCGACGCCGGCCGTGACCCGGACCATCACCGGCGCGACCACGCCACGCTCCTTGGCCAGCTCGATCAGCCGGGTGATCTCGAACTGCGAGTCGACCACGATCCGGCCGACGCCGGCGTCCAGCGCCCGGCCCAGCTCGGCCTCGGACTTGTTGTTGCCGTGGAACCCGAGCCGCTTCGGATCCGCGCCGGCCCGGAGCGCGACGGCCAGCTCGCCGCCGCTGCAGATGTCGAGGTTCAGGCCCTCTTCCATCACCCAGCGGACGACGGTCGTACAGAGAAAGGCCTTGCCCGCGTAGTACACGTCGACGCCCTTGAACGCGTGCTTGAAGGCGCGGGCGCGGGCCCGGAAGTCGTCCTCGTCCAGTACGTAGGCCGGGCTGCCGTGCTCGGCGACGAGATCGCGGACGTCGACCCCGCCGACCACGAGCGCGCCTTCGGCGTCCTTCTTCGCGTTCATCGACCAGAGCGAAGGGACCAGCTCGTTGGGGTCGCGGGGAGCGCGCAGCCAGGGCGGTGCCCGGTGGCCGAGGTCGGCGTGCAGCGCGCCCGCCTCGTGCGCCCTCACATCCGCTCCGGAGCGGAGACGCCGAGCAGGTCGAGCCCGTTGGCGAGCACGGTCCGGGTCGCGGAGACCAGGGTCAGGCGAGCCTTGTGCACCGGCTCCACCTCCTCGTCGCCGCGCGGCAGCACGCGGCAGCTGTCGTAGAACTTGTGGAACGCCGACGCGGTGTCCTCCAGGTAGCGCGCGATCCGGTGCGGCTCGCGGAGCTCGGCGGCGGTGGCGACGACGCGCGGGAACTCGGCCAGCGCGCGGAGCAGATCGCCCTCGCGCTCATGGTCCAGCAGCCCCGGATCGAACTCGTCCAGCTTGATGCCGAGATCGTCCGCGTTCCGCAGGATCGAGGCGAGGCGGGCATGCGCGTACTGGACGTAGAAGACCGGGTTCTCGCTGGCCTGCTTGGTCATCTCCTCGATGTCCAGCGTCAGCGGGGAGTCGGCCGGGTAGCGGCAGAGCGTGTAGCGGAGCGCGTCGACGCCGCCCTCCTCGACCAGCTCGGCGAGCGTGACGATCGTGCCGGCCCGCTTCGACAGCCGCATCTCCTGGCCGCCCTTGAGGATCTTCACGAGCTGACCAATGAGGATCTCGATGTTGTGCTCGGGGTCGTCACCAGCACAGGCGGCGATCGCCTTCAGCCGGTTCACGTACCCGTGGTGGTCGGCGCCGAGCAAGTAGATGCAGGTTTCGAAACCACGCTCGCGCTTGTTCACGTAGTACGCGGCGTCGGAGGCGAAGTACGTCGGCTCGCCGTTCGTACGGATCAGGACCCGGTCCTTGTCGTCGGAGAAGTCCGTGGTCCGCATCCAGAGCGCGTCGTCGGCGTCGTACAGGTGGCCTTGCTCGCGGAGCTTCTGGATCGCGTGCGGTACGCCGTCCTGCTCGTGCAGGCTGCGCTCCGAGAACCAGACGTCGAACTTGGTCCGGAAGTGCTCCAGCTGGTCCTGCTGCTCCTTCAGCTGCCGCTCGTACCCGGCTTCGCGGAACGCGACCGGCTGCTCGTCGGCCGGCAGCTCCGTGATCCCCGGCACCTCGGCGACGATCCGCTTCGCCAGGTCCAGGATGTACTCACCGTGGTACCCGTCCTCGGGAATCGGCTGACCGTGCGCGGCGGCCCGCAGGCTGGCGCCGAACTTGTCCATCTGGTTGCCGCGGTCGTTGATGTAGAACTCGCGCTTCACGCTCGCGCCGGCCGCGGTCAGCACCCGCGCCAGCGCGTCGCCGACAGCGGCCCAGCGGGTGTGGCCGAGGTGCAGCGGACCGGTCGGGTTCGCCGAGATGAACTCGAGATTGATGGTCCGGCCGTGCAGGCTGTCGGACGTCCCGTACGCCACGCCGGCCGCCAGGATCGACTGCGCGACCTTGCCCTGGGCATCGGCCGCGACCCGCAGGTTGATGAACCCCGGCCCGGCGATCTCCACCGCGGTGATCGCCTCGTCGTCGCGGAGCTTGACCGCCAGCAGCTCGGCGAACTGCCGCGGATTCAGCCCCGCGCGCTTCCCGAGCTGCATCGCGACGTTGGTTGCGTAGTCCCCGTGCTCGGGGTTCTTGGGCCGCTCGACCTTCAGCTCGCGCGGCAGCCCACCCTCGACGGTGATGGTCCCGTCGTCGGCGAGCGCAGCCAGGGCCTGCAAGATCTTCTCAGCGAGCTGTTCCGGAGTCACCGCCTCAGCCTAATGGGCCCCCACCCATTCCCTTGACTCCCCATCCACAGCCCGGTACGGCCGTCACTCCCAGGGGTTGACCAGTTCGAGTCCCGTGCCGACGAAGTCCTTGGTGTTGCGAGTCGCCAGAGCGGCGTCCGCCAACCGGCAGATCGCCGCGATCTGAGCATCGGCCTCGTCGATCGGGAGGCCGGCCCGCTCGCGGCCGATCACCACCTCCGGGTACACCTCCGCTGCCGCCGCGTCGAACGGCAGGATCGAATCGGCGAACTCCGCGAAGATCTCGGCGGCCGCCTCCGACAGCACGGTTCTCCGCCGGCCGGACGGCAGCCGCGCGATCCCGTACCGGATCTCGGCGACGGTGATGGCCGTTGTGTACAAGCCCATCGAGCTGTGCGTGGCGTACCAGCTCGTCACGGCCGGATCCGGCGCTGCCTTCATCAACTCGGAAGCTACGTTCGTGTCGAACACGATCATCAGTCGAAGTCAACGTCCCGGTGCGTACGGCTGCGCGGCGGGATGTCCAGCTCGACACCACCGAGCTCACTGAACCGCTCGTGCAACCGCTGCAGAATGTTCGGCTCGTCCTCGTCGGTACCGATGGCCTCGACGATGATGGCCCGGGCCTCCGCCTCCATCGAGCGGCCGTGCCGGGCCGCCCGGACCCGGAGACGATGCTTCACCTTGTCATCCAGATTGCGCACGATGATCGACGCCATCCCGGACCACCTCCCTCGCTATCAATGATAGCAGTCGCTCAGCCCTGGCTGCGTACGGTGACGGTCAGGTGGCTGTTGGGAAGCAGCGGGGTGTTCCAGGGGGATGGGGTGTTGTTGGTGGTGATGGTGAGGGTGGTGCAGGCGTTGGCGAGGCAGGTTGGGGTGTAGCGGAGGCCCCAGAGGGTGAAGAACTGGGCGAGGGTGGGGCGGTCGGAAGCGGACTTCGACTCGACCCAGATCACGCCGTCGGTGGTGTGGGTGTGTACGGCGGCCTGCTCCGCGCGCAGGCGGTCTACGCCGATGCCTGCTGGTACTTGGACGGGTTTGCCGTCGACCGTGACCGAGATGGTGAGGGTGTACGGGGACGGGCCGGAGAAGTCGAGCGGGAGGCGCTCGAAGCCGGCCTTGTCGATGTAGGAGACCGCGTCGCGAGGGGCGTCCCAAGGCGGTGGGGTCGTGCGCAAGTCGGCGGTCGCTGGTTGGGCAGGGGTGACGCCGCAGGCGCTGGCCAGGGCGGTTGCGAGCAGGAGGGCGGCCGTCGCCGGCCCCGCCCGGTGCCACTTGCCTGCTCGCATGCACAGCAGGTTGCCATGTGGCACCGGCGCGGCCCGCCGCCGGGGTCAGCCAGTACTGCGGCCGGGCGCCGGTCAGCGCTCCGACGGCATGATGATCCACAGGGCGATGTAGATGAGGAACTGTGGGCCGGGCAGCAGACAGCTGACGACGAAGATCAGCCGCATCGTGTTCGCGGAGATACCGAACCGGCGAGCGAGTCCGGCACAGACACCACCGATCCAGCGGTTGTTGGACGGGCGGACCAGAGAGCTAGCCATGAGTTCCGTTTCCTTTCCACCGTGAGCCTTACGTCCACTATGACGACACCCGGCACCGAACCGATCCCGACGCACCGAGGGTCCAGGGTTCACTCAGGGTGAACCTGGAGCGCGCCGGTCACCGCCCCGATTCGGGCATTCACCGAACTTCCTGCTACTGTTCTGCTCGTTCCTGAGCCCCCGTAGCTCAGGGGATAGAGCACCGCCCTCCGGAGGCGGGTGCGCAGGTTCGAATCCTGCCGGGGGCGCGAGCGATCTGGGCGATCTGTGTGCGGGTGGTGCTCGCACTTGGATCGCTCGTTGTGTTTTCTGGGGGTGCAACCCCCAGGCCCCGCCCGGCGGGGCTTCGCCCCCCGGACCCCCCACGCCGTGTGCTTGGCCGGGATGTTCTTTGTTGGGCTGCGCCCTGGGTGTTCTTTGGTGGGGTAGGCGCGGGATGTGCTTGTTGGGGTGTGGGTGGTGCTGGGGTGTGTGGTCTGTTAGAGGGTGAAGGGGACTAGCATCTTGGTTGTGCGTTTGTAGGGTGGGTAGGCGTCGGGGAATTGTTCGGTCAGGTAGCGCTCTTCGACGGTGGCGCTGTAGATGAAGTAGATGGCGGCCAGTGCGACGATGGTCAGCCAGGTCCAGCTCAGTGCCACTGCGGTGCCGATGGCGGCGACCAGGATGCCTGAGTAGATCGGGTGGCGGACCAGGCGATAAGGGCCGCTGGTGACCAGTTCCGGTTCGTTCTTCTGTGTCATCGGGGTGCCCCAGTTGCGGCCGATGTGCACGCGGGCCCAGATGCAGAACCCGAGAACGAGCAGGGCGAGGCCCAGACCGACCCGCCAGGGAGACGTGGTGAGTCGGTGGCCGCGCAGGACTCCCAGACGGTTCAGCAAGATCACCAGGACAACGATCACTGCCCTGATACCGGCGGTTCCAGTCTCGCACACCCCGGCCGCGAAGAACCGTCAGCTGTCGGGGAGGGCGAAGAGGGTCAGGGCTACTCGGGCGCGGCCGGGGGCGTCTTGGAGGTAGGGCTCTACGAGGGCGTGGAACTCGGTGCGGAAGGTGGTCATGTCTTCGGGGGTCAGGTAGAGGGCCAGTTGCAGGTAGCCGAGGTGGTCCATGCGGGGGTAGAGGTCGCCGGATTCGATGACCCGGTCGAAGTCGGCGGCGAGTCTGGTGAGCATCATCAGGAACAGCTGGCGGTGCTGGTCGGGCGTCATGGCGCGGGCCTCGTGCTGGTCCATGTGGCCCTTGGTCTTGTCGAGGCCCAGGGTGCGTTCGGTGGTGCCGCGGATCTTCCGTTCGCGGAGCACAGTCAGGTAGCCGGCGTCGATCAGGGCGGCGACGTGGCGGTAGAGCGTGGTGGCCGGGATGTCCGGCAGGTCGCGTTTCAGGTCGGTCGTGGTCACCTCGCGACCGAGCACGCGCTGCACGATGCGCAAGCGGACCGGGTGCAGCAGGACGTCCAGCACCGGGGTCTGCGACTCCTCCATCAGGCACTCCATCAGGGATCTTTCAGGGTATGTCATTGATACCATTGGTGGTAATAATAGCGGCACTGGAAGCATTTACTTCGCCCTAGGAGATCTGACGTGTCGCTCACTCGTCGTGCCGTGCTGAAGTCTGCTGCTGTTGCCGTCCCCCTTGCCGCGCTGCCCACGGCGCCGGCGTTGCCCGCGTCCGCTCGTGGGTTGCGTGAGCCTGTGGGGATCGGGCGCCTGGCCGACAAGATCGAGGCGGGGATGGCGAAGTACGCCATTCCCGGGGTGGGGCTGGGGGTTTGGTACCGCGGCCGCGAGTACGTTCGCGGGTTCGGCGTGACCAGCGTGGACACCAAGGAACCCGTCTCCGCCGACACGGTGTTCCGGATCGGGTCGACCACCAAGACGTTCACCGCCACCGCGATCATGCGGCTGGTCGAGCGCGGCCGGATCAGCCTGGATCGGCCGGTGCGCGCGTACCTGCCGGAGTTCGCGACGCAGGATGCTTCGGTCGCGGCGCGCGTCACCGTACGCCAGCTGCTGAACCACTCGGCCGGCTGGCAGGGCGACTACTTCGAGGACACCGGTGACGGCGACCAGGCGCTGGCGAAGTACATCGCGGACATGACGAAGGTCCCGCAGCTCACACCGCTCGGGAAGGTGTTCTCGTACAACAACGCGGCGATCGGCGTGGCCGGGCGGATTCTCGAGGTGGTGTACGGGAAGCCGTACGAGACCGCCGTCCGCGAACTGGTGATCGACCCACTGGGCCTGGCGCACAGCCGGTACTTCCGGAGCGAACTGACCGGCTTCAGCGTCGCCGCGTCGCACAACATCGTGAACGGCAAGCCGGTGGTGGAGCCGTCCTTCGACCGAGTCCCCCGGGGCTTGCATGCGGCCGGTGGTCTCATCTCCAGCCCCCGGGACCAGCTCCGGTACGCGCGGTACCACCTTGGGCACCGCGCACTCCCCCAGCTGCTGAGTGAGCGCGGCCGACTGGCCATGCAGTCGCACCCAGGGCCTGGCGGCACGCTGTTCGTCGAGCTGAATGGTGTCGGCGTCAGCTGGATGCTGCGGCCGACAGCGCAGGGCCCGCTGGTCGTACAGCACGGTGGTGACTGGTCAGGGCAGCACTCCGGGTTCCTGTTCGTACCGCAGCGGGACTTCGCGATCACGCTGCTCACCAACTCGGAGAGCGGTCCCGCGCTGGTGGCGGAGCTGTTTGCCGATGACTGGGCTCTGCAGGAGTTCGCAGGCCTCAACAACCTGCCCGCAGTACCGCAGTCGCTTCCGCCGCGTCGCCTGGCGGAGTACGTGGGTACGTACGTGGCCCAGCAGATCGGCTTTGACGGCAAACCGGAGGACATCACACTGGACCTCGCTGCTGACGACGGGCAGCTGACGGTGAGCCTGGGTGGACAGGTGGGGAGCCGGTTCGCCTTCTACCGCAAGGACTACGTACTGGCACTCGCGCCAGACGGCACTCCCACCCACACTCGCGCCAACTTCGTCCGCGGTAACAACGGCCGGGTGGAGTGGCTGCGCTACGGCGGCCGCCTCTTCCGCTGGCACCCAGCCGGCAGCCGCCAGTCCACCTCCTCAGTAGCCAAGCTCCACACCCGCGTGCTCTAAGCGGTCTCCACCATCCACAGATGCCCGTCCGGGTCGGTGAAGGTGGCCAGGTACGCCCATGGCTTCCGGGTGGGCGCGGTCACCTGCACTGCCCCGGCGGCCACCGCTTTGGCGGCCAGTGCGTCGACAGCGTCGGTGCTGTCGACATGCAGGCTGAGAATGCACTCGCTCTGCCCAGGAGGCGCGGCAGGCTGGTCGCCGAGCACCCAGCCGAACCCGCCGGTCGGGATGAGCATCAGGTTGACCCCCTCCCCCAGAGCGAACTGCAGCGGCTCCGGGAGGCCGTCCTCGTGGAGTTCGTCGCCGACCGGCTTCAGGCCGAGCGCCTCCTGGTAAAAGGCGTACGAACGCGGCCGGTCCGCGATCGGCAGGCTGATGATCATCGGCGTACTCCCTCGGTGAAGCGCTCGGCGTCCGGTCCGAACAGGTGGTCTGGTGGCAGCGTACGGCCGCTCACGACCAGCAGGAGGTCCTGTGCGGTTCCGGTCAGTGCGCGCCCCTCGCCGTACGACCAGTCGAGGTCCGTGGCGCGCAGACGTACGCCGGACAGGTCCACACCGAAGTACTTGACCAGCCGCGGCTTCATCGCGCCGAGGATGAACCGCAGCCGGTCCGGCGGTACCTGGCGGTCGATGCCCAGCGCAACGGTCACGTCGAGGCCGTGGATCACGTCGTGCGACAACGCGCCCTCGTAGCCGCCGCCCGGTGGTTTCCACGGGTGCCGCACGTTCTGCCGCAGACAGTCCACCAGCTCGGCCGCCGACAGCTCGGCGGCGTCCTGCCGCGCCTGCCGGTCGGCGTACCGGTTGAACTTGCCGCCGGCCTTCATCAGCCCGGCGAAGAACCGCGGCCCGGAGATCCGGTACTGCATGGTGATGTGCGCGATGACCTCCCGGACCCGCCAGCCGTCGCACAGCGTGGGCTTGTCCCAGTCCGGTTCGGGCAGTGCGGCGAGCAGTTCCGCCAGCTCGGTCCGCTCACCTGCCACTGCTTCTCTGATGTCCGTCATACCCCACCGACGAACGAGGTCAGCCCCGGACAGACACCTCTTGCAATCTTTTTTCCAAGTACCCGCGCTCGGCGTCTGTTGTCGCGAGCGCGATGGCTTCCCCGTACGCGGCTGCCGCTTCGGACCAGCGCTCCAGCCGGCGCAGGAAGTCCGCACGGGTCGCTGGGAGCAGGCGGTAGCCAGTTAATGGTCCAGCAGCGAGCTGATCGACCACGCGGAGCCCTACAGCCGGCCCGTCGGCCATACCGATGGCAACAGCACGGTTGAGCGCCACAACCGGTGTCTGTGGGAGCTGGGCGTACAGGGCAGCGATCTGCGACCAGTCAGTGTCAGCGGCCGTCGGTGCGGTCGCGTGACACGCGGCGATAGCCGCCTGTACCTGGTACGGGCCCGGTGCACTACGGCCAAGAGCAGAGTCGAGTACGTCGACACCCTCAGCGATCTGGTCGTGGTCCCAGCGCGTACGGTCCTGGTCTTCCAGCGTGACGAGCACACCGTCCGGTGTGAGCCGGGTGTCGCGACGTGCATCGTGCAGGAGCATCAGTGCGAGCAGTCCAGCCGCCTCTGGTTCGGCCGGCATCAACTGGACGAGCAGCCGGGCCAGTCTGATCGCTTCACCACTCAGAGCGGACCGTACGACATCCGAGTACCCCTCGTTGAACAGCAGGTACAGCACAGCCAGTACCGCAGGAGTCCGCTCCGGCAGGAGATGCGCCGGCGGCACCCGGTACGGGATGCCGGCGTGCTGGATCTTCTGCTTCGCCCGGGTCAATCGCTTCGACATAGTCGATTCCGGTACGAGAAACGCCCGCGCGATCTCGGCCGTAGTCAAACCAGCCAGCGTCCTTAGCGTCAACGCCACCCGTGCTTCCATCGCCAGTGCCGGATGGCAGCACGTGAACATCAATCGCAGCCGGTCGTCCCGCACCTCGTGCGGCGGCCCGGACTCAGCCGGAGTCGCGGCGAGCTCCCGGAGCTTCTGCGTACCTACTGCCTCGCGCCGTAGCCAGTCGATCGCCCGGTTCCGCGCGGCCGTGGTCAGCCAGGCACCGGGCCGATCCGGAACGCCGTCCCGCGGCCACCGCTCCAGCGCGGCAGCGAACGCCTCCTGGGCGCATTCCTCGGCCAGCTCCCAGTCCCCCGTCAACCGGATCAGGGTGGCGACCACCTGGCCCCACTCCGCCCGGTAGATGTCCTCGAACGTCACGCGACGCCTGGTGGCAGTTCCAGCAGTGGGCGGATCTCGATGGTGCCGTAGCCGGCCGCGGGATGTTTGGCCGCGATCTCGATCGCCTCGTCCAGATCGGCGCAGTCGATCAGCACGAAGCCGCCGATCTGCTCCTTCGTCTCGGCGAACGGCCCGTCGGTGAGCAGCAGCTGGTCGTCGCGCACCCGCAAGGTGGTTGCCTCGTCCGGCGGCCGCAGCCCGGCGCCGCCGACCACGACACCCCGGTTCTCCATCTCCTCGGTCCAGCCGCCGCAGCCGTCATTGGCGTGCTCCGCGGCCGATTCGTCTCCACAGATCATCAGCAGGTACTTCACCTGGCCATCCTCGCAGGTCTAGCGTCGAGTGGAAGGAACCGGCGAAACGCGGGCGGGGAGGGACAGGCGATGACAGGCCGAATCGTGCACTTCGAGGTGCCGTACGACGACGGTGAGCGAGCGCGGACGTTCTACCGCGAGGCCTTCGGGTGGAACCTGATGGAGATGCCCGAGATGAACTACACGATGGTGTCGACCGGCCCGGTGAACGAGCAGTCGATGCCGTCCGAGCCCGGCTTCATCAACGGCGGGATGTTCCAGCGCACCGACCAGCTGAGCCGGCCGGTGCTGACCGTGGACGTACCGGACATCGACGCCGCCTGGAAGGCGATCGAGAGTCTCGGCGGCGAGCGGGTCGGCGAGAAGATGCCGGTCGGCGACATGGGCTTCGCCGCGTACTTCAAGGATCCGGAGGGCAACGTCCTGGGACTCTGGCAAACTTCTTAGGCACCCATCGTCTGCAAGCGCCGCATCGAGCCGTAGCGGCTGGTCAGCCGGTCGAAGTCGGCCGGGTCGAACAGTTCACAGGTGCCGGCGCCGTAGCTCTTCGCGGCCTCGACACAGAACCGGGCGGCCGACTCGACACTGGCCAGGTCGGTCGCGCCGGTGCCACAGCCCGGTACCGCGGTCTCGGTGGTGATCGCGACACCGACCACCGGCGCAGCGGTAGCAGTACACGGCTGCAGGATCGAGTTCACGTGGTACACGTCGTTACCGTACGGCGTGATGTCCTGCATCGTCAGCGGCAGCACGGCCGGCAGCCGCCCGGTCACCTGGGACGCGAGCTCGAGCAGGTCCTCGCTGACCCGGAGAATCCAGCCTTCCTTGACCGTCGGCGAGATCGCGAACCCGTGGTGGTTGACGATCCGGTTGCCCTTGGTGGTGTCGACCGACAGCACCGCCTCCATCGCCGCCTCGACCTCGTGCTCGTTCATCGCGCCGACGTCCACCGGCGAGTCCATGAATGGCACCGGGTCGTGCGGCCGGGTCGGCGCGTCCGGGCAGACATGCGTCGCCACGATCACGTCACCGGGCAGCTGGTCACCGCGGCGCGTCATCGAGCCGAGCTTGCCCGCGACCGCGAGCGCCACCAGCGCGCCGTCGCCGTCGGACACGAACCCGATCCGCTCCGGGCGCGCGCCGAGCCCACCGAGCCGGCCGATCACGCCCAGGGTCGGTACGTCACCACCCGCGAGCCGGCCGCGGCTACCCGGGATGACTGCCCGAACGAAGTCGGTGCTGCCCTTGTCGCCCTGCACAGTCGTCACGCTGACATCGTCGACGCCCTGCTTACGCAGCCAGGCCGCCACCGACTCACCGGACGCCGACGCATCATCCAGTAGGTCATAGAGGTCAAGCACTTCACGCCATGGCATATGTGTCTCCTCGAATAAGTGGGATTGCTCAGCAGAGTTCTGCGGTGAGGCGGGCGACGACGGAGCGCGAAAGCACCACCGGTAGACCGGACGCAGCCGCGGCGGCGGCCCGGTGCTCCTGCGTGTAACCCATGCAGTCGAGCACCACGAGCTGCGCGCCCTCCGCAGCCAACTGACGTGCTGCGCTCTCCAGCTCGGTCAGCCCCGGCTGGTACGGCGTGGCCCAAGCCACCTTGATCTTCTGGTCCAAGTGCGCGAACTTCTCGTACGACTGCTGCTCCTGCTCCGCCAGCGGACACACCACGCCGACAAGCGAGTCACCGGCCAGAGCGGTCAGCCCCGCGGTCAGTAGCGGCCCAGCAAGCAGTAGCGGCCGGCTGTGCCGGAACGGCGGGAAGTCCCCAGTGCAGACGAGCAGTACGACATCAGCGCCGCCTGCTTCGAGTATGTCGATCGCCGCCTGCAGCCGTACCAAGATGCCGGCCCGGCCGATCACTACCGACGAACCGTCCCGCAGCCGCGTAGTCAGTGTCTCGTCGCCAGGTACAGGTGCGAGCGCCGCGATCTCCGCAGTACTCAGACCATCCAGCGCACCGCGCTCCCGTACCTCTAGCGACGACGGCAACCACTGCAGTAGCTCCGGGAACATGTCGCTCCGCGGCGACTGCCCAATAGTCACCACACCAAGAACCGTCACGCGACAGCCTCCTTGGTACCGGCCTCGACCAGCTCGCGCCGCCGGGCGCGGTCCAGCCGCGCACGCGGGTCAGGCGACGGCACCGCTGCCAGTAGGGCTTTCGTGTACGGGTGGGTCGGCGCCGCGAACACCTCTTCCACTGTCCCGTGCTCAACGACCTTGCCCTGGCTCATCACCAGTACGTCATCGGCAATCAGCCGTACTACTGACAGGTCGTGCGAGATGAACACGTACGCCAGACCGAGCCGGTCCTGCAGGTCCTTCAACAGCTCAAGCACCTGTGCCTGCACAGACACGTCCAACGCGGACACTGGCTCGTCGCACACCACCAGCGACGGGTTCAACAGCAACGCACGGGCAATGCCGATCCGCTGACGCTGCCCACCGGAGAACTCATGCGGGAACCGCTGCAGGTGATCGGCTTCCAGTCCGACCAGCTCCATCACCTCGACCAGCCGATCCCGAATCCCGGTGGTATCCAGGTCGGTGTGCAGTCGCAGCGGTTCGGCAAGTGTGCGTTCGATGGTCCAACGCGGGTCCAGCGACGCGTACGTGTCCTGGAACACGATCTGCATCCGGGACCGCATCGCCCGCAGTTCTGCATCAGAAAGCCCGAGTAGATCAACCCCGTCGAACCGCACCGCTCCGGAGGTCGGCTCGTGCAGCCTGAGCAGCGCCCGTCCGGTGGTGGACTTACCAGAGCCGGACTCCCCCACGATGGCGAGCGTCCGTCCCGGCGCGACGCTGAAGCTCACGCCGTTCACCGCAGCAACAGCTTCGGTACGCCGTCCGCGGCGCCGGCGCCCTGGGAACACCTTGACCAGCTCGGACACCTCCAGCAACGGTGTCTCATCGGCAGGGCGTGCATCCCGCACCCGCTCCCGGCTGGACGGCAGGAAGCTCAGCAGCCGCTTGGTGTAGTCCGCCTGCGGTGACTCGAACAGCTGCTCTACCGGTGCGGTCTCCTGCACCTGACCGTTGTGCATGACGGTGACCTCGTCACAGGTCTGTGCGACGACTCCGAGGTCGTGAGTGATCAGCAGCACCGACGTACCGTGCTTCTGCTGCAGGTCCATCACCAGCTCGAGGATCTGCAACTGAGTGGTGACATCCAGCGCGGTAGTCGGTTCGTCCGCGATGAGCAGCTTCGGCTCACAGGACATCGCCATAGCGATCATCACCCGCTGCCGCATCCCTCCGGACAGCTGGTGCGGGTAGTCACGCAGTACTCGGGCAGTGTCGCGGATACCGACCATGTCGAGCAGTTCGGCGGCCCGGTCCGCCGCCTGGCGACGGGACAGCCCGAGGTGTACGCGCAGCGGCTCCATGACCTGGTCCGCGATCGTCAGCACCGGGTTCAGCGCAGTCATCGGCTCCTGGAAGATCGTGGCGATCTCCTTGCCACGGACCGCCCGCAGCGACCGGTCCGACAGGTTGGTGAGGTCCCGCCCGTCGAACTCGATCCGTCCACCGGTCACATGGACGGACCGCCGTGGCAGCAGCCTGGTGATCGTCATCGCGGTAACGCTCTTGCCGCTGCCGGACTCCCCCACCAGGCCGAGCATCTTGCCCCGCGGGATGCTCAGGCTGACGTCACGGACCGGTGTGATCGGGCCGCGCGAGGTGTCGATCCGTACGGTCAGGTCGGTCAGCTTGAGCAGGTCACTCATCACGGACCCCGAGGTACCGCAGCGTCGTCAGTGCATACGTCTTGGCGGCCAGTACGACATCAGCAACCGGTGCACGCTCGTCGAAGCCGTGGATCGTCGCCAGCTCAGCCGGTCCGTACTGCAGTACCGGAATGCCATGGCTGCGGAACGTACGCGCATCAGAGGACGCCCATTGCAGTACGCCCTCAGCTGGTTCACCGGTGAGCTCCCGTAGTGCGCTGACCAGCTCCACCACGATTGGGTCGTCCGGCAGCGTCCAGTTCGGCTCACTGCGGAACCCGAGTGGCTCCACAGTCGCCTCAACCCCAGCAGCAGCTAGCAGTTCGTCCACGCGGGCCAGCACCTGCGCCCGGCTCAGTCCGATCGGTACGCGGGTGTCGATCTCGACGACGCACTTGTCGGCTACCACGTTGGTCGCCGAGCCGCCGGTGATCTTCCCGACGTTGATCGTCACGTGGTCGAACACCGCACCGATCCCCGGCGCGTACCCTTCCCGCTCTTCGGCGAACCGCTGCGACAGTGCGATCAGCTCACGGACGTCAGCCGGTGCGTCCGGGACCATCTCCCACAGCCCCTGCAGCGCGACAATCGCCTTCGCAGCCTGCAAGTTCGCATTGGTACCGTGCAGCGGCTGCAGGCTGCCGTGACCAGGCCGGCCAGAAACAGTCAGCCGGAACCAGTTGCTGCCCTTCTGCCCGATGGTGGGGTGCGTACGCTCGGCCGGTTCCGCGATTACCGCACCGGTCGCACCGTCCAGTACGCCCTGGTCGAGCAGCCAGTCCGCACCGAGCGGTCCGCCTGCTTCCTCATCCGGTACGGCAGCGAGCGACAGCCGCCCATTGAGCGGTACGCCGAGCCGGTGCATCACCACGTACGCATGGATGATCCCGGCGAGACCGGCCTTCATGTCGCTGGCGCCCCGGCCGCGCAGGTACCCGTCCACCACGTCACCGGCGAACGGCGGGAAGCTCCAGCGACTCACATCACCCACCGGTACGACATCCGAGTGACCGGCCAGCACCAGGTGACGGTCACCCGCCGGACCTTGGTGGGACACGATGCTGAGGCGTCCCTGCCCGGCGTCGTGCACGTCGACGTCCACGCCGGCCTTCCGCAGTACGGCCGCGATGAACTCACCGACCTCGGTGCAGTCACCCGGCGGGTTCTCGCTCGGAATCCGGATCAGATCACCGGCCAGCTCGATCAGGTCGTCGGCAGTCCGTTCGATCTCGTCGAGAACCTGCTGCTCCCAGCTCATTTGGTCACGCTCAGCTGGAAGAAGCGGACGATGCCGTCCGGATACGAGGTGTACCCGTCGAGCCCGGCCCGGTGCGCGACGACGATGTTGTACTCGTACAGGTACGCCCACGGTGCCTTGGTGTTGATTTCCTGCTGCGCCGTCCCGTACAACTTGTTGCGCTTGGCAACATCCGGCTCGGTCGCGGCCTGTTGCCAGGACTTGTCCACCACCGGGTCGGAGAAGTTGGCGTAGTTGCTCGAGCCCTGCGTGGTCAGCAGCAGACCGAGGTGGTAGCCGGGATCGTTCACGAACGACGTCCAGCGGGTGATGTACGACTGCACCTTCCGGGTGTCGAGCGCCTCCAGGAACTGCGGCCGGGCCATCTTCTTGATGTTCATCTTGACGCCGATCTTGGCCAGCTCGGCCTGGATCAGCACCGCGTCGTCGTTCCAGTCGTCGAACCCGGAGCCGAGCGTGAAGTCGAAGCTGAAGCCCTTCGACAGCCCGGCCTCGGCGAGCAGCGCGCGGGCCTTGTCCAGGTCGTGGCTGTAGGTGTACCCGGCGTCGCTGAAGCCCGGCGTGGAACTGGCCACCGCCGACTTCATCGGGGACGCCTCACCCTTCATCACGTCGTTCAGCAGCTTGTCGTACGGGATCGCGTACGAGACCGCCTGCCGGACCCGCGGGTCGTCGAACGGCTTGATCTTGTTGTTCATCGCGAAGAACAAGATCTTGTTGCTTGCCCGCGAGTCGATCACGACCCCGTCGGAGCCCTTCAGCGACTGCACGTCCTTCGGCGGCACCTCGAGCGCCAGCCCGACCTCGCCCTTGCGCAGCAACTGCACCCGGTTCGACGCCTCGGCGATGAACTTCACGTCCACCTGGCGCAACTTCGGCTTGGCACCCCAGTACGACTCGTTGCGCGCCATCGTCGCCTCGGTGGACGGGTCCCACTTGGTGATCTGGTACGGCCCGGAGCCCGCGGTGTTGTTGGCGAGCCACTTGGCGCCACCGTTCTGGGTCACCTTGTCCATGTCGATGATCGAGAACGAGTACATCGGCAGGATCTGCAGGAACAGGTGGTTCGGCGCCGTCAGGTCGATCTTTACGGTGTGCTCGCCGGTCTTCGTCACCTTGGCGATGCCGGCCATCTTGTACAGAAAGCTGGCCGAGCTGGACGCCTTGATGTGCGCGAACGACTTCACCACCGCGTCCGCGGTCACCGCCGCGCCGTCCTGGAACTTCGCGTCGTCGCGCAACGTGAAGGTGTACGAGGTGTTGTCCGCGCTCGCCTTCCAGGACTTGGCCAGCATCGGCACGATCTCGTCGGTCTTCGCCTTCGGCTGCGCACCGTCGGTGGTCCGCCCGTAGGTGACCAGCTGGTCGTACGCGGCCACCACGAAGGTGTCCGAGGTGACGTCGTTCGCCTCGGCCGGGTCGAGCGTCTTGCCGCCTTCGGAGTACGCGGCGACCAGGGTGTCGCCGGCGTCCGGCTTGCCGCTGCCGCCGCTGTTCGCGTTCGCGGCACACCCCGAAACCGCCAGTGCCGTCACCGCCGCGAAGGCGAGAATTGTCCGCTTCATGCGGGGTCTCCTTCTCATTTGCTGGTCCTCAGGCGCGGGTCCAGGACATCGCGGAGACCGTCGCCGAGCAGGTTGAAGCCGAGGATCGAGGTGGCGATCGCGAGGCCGGGGAACGTGGTCATCCACCACTCGCCGCTGATGATGTAGCCGCGGCCGTCGGAGATCAGGACGCCCCACTCCGGGTCCGGCGGCTGGGCGCCGAGGCCGATGAAGCTGAGCGAGGCGGCGGTCAGGATCGCGTACCCCATGCCGAGGGTGGCGCGGACCAGGATCGGCGCCAGCGCGTTCGGCACGATGTGCCGGATCAGGATGCTGCGCGCGGGCAGGCCGATCGCGTGCCCGGCCTCGACGAAGTCGCGCTCCCGCAGCGACAGCGTCTGCCCGTGCACGATCCGGGCGAACTCCGGGATCCCGACGATGCCGACGGCAACCATCGCGCTGACCATCCCGGGCCCCATCGCGGCCGCGATCGCCATCGCCAGCACCAGCGACGGGAAGGCCAGCAGCATGTCCATCAGCCGCATCACCAGCCCGCCGGCCCGGCCGCGAACGAACCCGGCGAAAGCACCCAGCGGTACGCCGATCAGCAGCGAGATGGCGATCGCGATCAGCCCGGTCCAGAGCGAGATCCGGCCGCCGGCCAGCACCCGGGAGAGCAGGTCGCGACCAAAGTTGTCCGTACCGAACGGGTGCGCGAGGGTCGGGCCCTGGAGCAGCCCGCCGGCGCCGGGCTGGGTCGCGCCGTACGGGAGCAGGTCCGCGAACACGGCACCGAGCGTCCAGAGCGCGATGAACACCAGCCCGACGACCGCCAGCTTGTTCCGGAGCAGCAGCCGCAAGGTGGTCTGCGGTTTCACAGCCGGTTGCGCTGACTGGGCCGACTCGGCTGTTTGGGGTTCAAGAGCTGTCTCAGGCATCGGCGATCCTCGGGTCCAGACGGGCGTTGACCAGGTCGACCAGCAGGTTCGCCGCCAGGTACACGACGGCCGCGACCAGCGTGAACGCCTGGACCGGCGCGTAGTCGGTGGCCAGTACGGACTGCACGACGTACGAGCCGATGCCCGGCCAGGTGAACACGGTCTCGGTGATCACCGCGCCGCCCATCAACTGCCCGAACTGCAGCCCGGAGATGGTGACGATGACCGGAGCCGCGTTCCGCAGCGCGTGCTTGAGCGTGACGACCGAGGGTTTCAGTCCCTTCGACACCGCCGTACGGACGTAGTCCTGACCGATCACCTCGAGCATCGCGGACCGCGTCATCCGCGCGATGATCGCGGTACTGCCCGTGGCCAGGCAGAGCGCCGGCCAGATGATGTGCGACAGCGACGACCGCAGCGCCACCATGTCACCGGTCATCAGCGAATCGACGATGTACAGCCCGGTGATGTCGGTCGGCGGGTTGACGCCCTCGGACACCCGCCCGAGCGGCGCCGGCGCCACGCCGAGCTTGTTGTAGAAGACCACGATCACCATCAGGCCAAGCCAGAACAGCGGCATCGACGCACCGAGCAGCGAGAACACCCGCCCGGCATGGTCGACCGGCCGGTCCCGGCGGGTCGCGCTCACCACACCGAGCGGTACGCCCGCGAGCAGCGCGATCACCAGCGCGACCAGGGCGAGCTCCACGGTCGCGGGCAGCCGGGAGGCGAAGTCGGAGGCCACGCTGTGACCGGTGTGCCAGGCGTAGCCGAGGTTGCCGTGCAGGAGGTCGGAGAAGTACTGGACCAGCTGGACGTGCAGCGGCTTGTCCAGACCCATCTCGGTCCGGATCTTCGCCACCACACTCGGGTCGGCCTGGTCGCCGGCCAGCGTCCGGGCCGGATCGCCCGGCAGCACCCGGGTGAGCACGAAGATGCACACCACGACGCCGATCAGCGCGGGCACCATCGCGGCCACGCGACGCAGGACGAGGTTCATGCCGAAGACATTCGGGGGTAACCTGCGCTGGCTGCAACGACTTCCCGTTATCTGAGAGACCAATTCAATAATCGGGCCGGGGCGGCTACGGTTCAGGTGTGAACGACGACGCACAATCACCGTTGCAGACGGTCGACCGAGCGCTGCAGGTGCTGATCTCGTACTCCGAGCGGCGCCGGGACTGGGGCGTGATGGAGCTGTCCGACGAGCTCGGGGTCGACAAGTCCTCGGCGCAGCGCCTGCTCGCGGCGCTCGCGTTCCGCGGGTTCCTGCGGCCGGATCCGATCACCCGCCGGTACAGCCTGGGCCCGACGATGTGGCGGATGGCGGCGCTCTGGGAACGCACCGGCGGTCTCGCCGCGCTCGCCGATGGCGTCCTCGAACGGCTCGCCCGCGACACCGACCGGACCACCACGTTCACCATCCCGGACGGTTTCCACGTCCGCTGCATCGCGGCCGTCGACGGTGGCGGCGGTCCGCTGCGCAGTCACCCGCTGGTCGGCGACCTCTACCCCGCCCATGCCGGCGCGACCTCGCGTGCGTACTTCGCCTTTCTGGACCGCAATGAGCGGCGGGCGCTGCTGTCCGGACGGCCGTTCGCGCGGTTCACCGACCTGACCGAGGTGGACGAGGCCGCGCTGGAGCGCAGCTTCGAGGAGACCGTGCAGACCGGTTGGGCGTTCTCCGACGGCGAGTACGACGCGGCCACCCGCGCGATCGCGGCGCCGGTCCGGCTCGGCCGCCGCCCGATCGGCTCGCTGACCGTCGCCGAGGGCAAGAACGAGGACCTGCCCGGCGACATCCGGGACCAGGTCCCGCGGTTGCTGGAGGCAACCGAAGAACTGAGCAACCTGCTCGCCCACCGCACACCCGCGGCCCGCCGCCGCTGACCCTTGGGGACCTCTGTGGAACTGCTTCTGCTTTCGAACTCCGCCACGCACGGACAGCCGTTCCTGGCGCACGCGCTCGATGCCCTTCGCGAAGTGCTGAAGGGCATCGACGACGTGGTGTTCGTGCCGTACGCGCTGGCCGATCACGACGGGTACACCGCGACTGTGCGGTCCGCGTTGGAGCCCCTCGGCGTACGTGTCACCGGAGCGCACTCCTCGGCGTCGGCGCTGGAATCGGCGCAGGCGGTGTTCGTCGGCGGCGGGAACACGTTCCGGCTGGTGAAGACGCTGCACGAGAGCGGTGAGCTCGCGGTCATCCGGTCGCGCGTTCGGGGCGGGGCTCCGTACATCGGGTCGAGTGCGGGGACGAACCTGGCCGGACCGACGATGCGTACCAGCAACGACATGCCAATCGTGCAGCCGCCGTCCTTCGAGACGCTCGGCCTCGTGCCGTTCCAGCTCAACCCGCACTATCTCGACCCGGACCCGACGTCCACGCACCAGGGCGAGACCCGGGAGAAGCGGATCACCGAGTTCCTGGAGGAGAACGATGTGCCGGTGCTGGGCATCCGCGAGGGCACTTGGCTGCGGTTGCACGCCGGCACGCTGACGCTCGGCGGCCTGCCGGCCGGGGCCCGGCTGTTCCGGCGGGGCATGGCTCCGGAGGAGATCGCGACCGGTACGGACCTCTCGGAGTTGTTGAACATCACACCGCGCTACGACGTACACGAGTAGTTCACGGTCGAGTGCCTAGACTGCCGGTGTTGGTAGTTCGGTGGCTCTCGGGAGGAACTTGTGCCTGACCGTATACAGACCATTGCGTACCCGGCGCCCGGGTCGCGGCCGTCGCGGCGGGATCTGGAGCCGCTGGCGCCGCATGTGATCGTGCTGTTCGGGGCGACCGGTGACCTGGCCAAGCGCAAACTGCTGCCCGGGCTGGCGTACCTGCAGCAGTCCAAGTTCGCGCCGGACGTGCGGATCATCGGCACGGCCACCGAGGACCTGACCGCCGACGAGTTCCGGGAGCGGGCCCGGAAGGCGGTCGAGACGTTCGGTACGCACAAGATCAGCGACGACGAGTGGGCGCAGTTCGCGGAGCGGATCGACTACGTGCCGGTGACGGCCGGGCCGGAGGCGCTGGCGACCGCGGTCAAGGCCGCCGAGGAACTGCTCGGCCCGGACACCCGCCGGCTGCACTACCTCTCGGTGCCACCGAAGGCGGCCCAGGCGGTGATCGCGATGCTGCGCGACGCCGGCCTGGTCGAGCGCGCCCGGGTGGTGATGGAGAAACCGTTCGGCGACGACCTGGCCAGCGCGATCGAGCTGAACGACTTCGTGCACGAGACCTTCGACGAGTCGCAGATCTTCCGGATCGACCACTTCCTCGGCAAGGAAGCGGCGCTGAACATCCTCGCGTTCCGGTTCGCGAACGGCCTGTTCGAGCCGATCTGGAACCGGAACTTCATCGATCACGTCCAGATCGACATCCCGGAGTCGCTCGGCCTGGACCAGCGCGCCACCTTCTACGAGCCGACCGGCGCGTTCAAGGACATGGTCGTCACGCACCTGATGCAGGTGATGTCGTTCGTCGCGATGGAGCCGCCGACCGCGCTGGAACCGCGGGCGATCTCGGAGGAGAAGAACAAGGTCTTCCGCTCGATGCTGCCGCTCGACCCCACCTGCGTGGTCCGCGGGCAGTACTCCGGGTACCGGAGCGAGGACGGTGTCGCGCCGGACTCGGACACCGAGACGTTCATCGCTCTGAAAGTGGAAATCGACAACTGGCGCTGGGCCGGCGTGCCGTTCTACCTGCGCACCGGCAAGAAGATGGCCGAGGGACAGCGGATCATCTCGATCGCCTTCAAGGAGGCGCCGAAGACGATGTTCCCGGCCGGCTCCGGCGTCGGCTCCGAGGGACCGGACCACCTGACCTTCGACCTGGCCGACTCGTCCCGGGTGTCGCTGTCGTTCTACGGCAAGCGCCCCGGCCCGGGGATGCGGCTGGAGAAGCTGTCGATGCAGTTCTCCACCCAGGAGACCGCGGGCGCGGCGGACGTACTGGAGGCGTACGAGCGGCTGATCCTTGACGCGATGCGCGGTGACCACACCCTGTTCACCACGGCCGAGGGCATCGAGTCGCTCTGGGACCGTTCCGCGCCACTGCTCGAGGACCCGCCGCCGGTCAAGCCGTACCAGGCCGGGACGTGGGGTCCGAACGCCATTCACCAGCTGATCGCGCCACGCGCGTGGCGGTTGCCGTTCGAGCGGGAGTGGCGGGAGTAGTGCGCGAGATCATTGTGGCCGGGATCGGTGCTGGTGATCCCGAGCAGGTCACCATGCAGGCGGTGTCGGCGCTGCAGCGGGTCGATGTGTTCTTCGTCCTGGACAAGGGCGAGGTCAAGCAGGAGCTGGTCGACCTCCGCGCGGAGATCCTGCGCCGGTACGCGACGAAGGACCATCGGGTCGTCTTCGGCAAGGACCCGGAGCGGGACCGCAGTACGCCCGCGTACGTCGAAGCCGTCGACGACTGGCGGCGGCGCCGGGCCGATGTCTGCGCGGAGCTGATCGCGTCCGAGCTCGGCGCGGACCAGGTCGGCGCGTTCCTGGTCTGGGGCGATCCTTCCCTGTACGACAGCACGCTGGCGATCCTGGACGACATTCTGGCCCGCGGCGAACTGAGCTTCGAGATCGAGGTGATCCCCGGCATCAGCAGCGTCTCCACCCTGGCCGCCCGGCACCGCGTCGGCCTGAACCAGGTCGGCCGCCCGATCCACATCACCACCGGCCGCCGCCTCGCCGCCGGCTGGCCGGCCGACGCGGACGACGTCGTCGTCATGCTCGACGCCCAAACCGCCTTCACCGAACACCTCGACCAGGACGCCACCATCTACTGGGGCGCCTACCTGGGCACCCCCGACGAACTCCTGATCTCCGGCCCCCTCCACGAAGTCGCCCCCCAAATCGAAAAGACCCGCACCGAAGCCCGAACCCGCAAAGGCTGGATCATGGACACCTACCTCCTGCGACGACCTATACCAAAGGTGTAGTTGTTCTGGCCGTCGGGTCGACGCGGGGGGTGGTTCGGGTGGGCGAGGCTGCGGGGTATGACTAAGAGACTGTTGGCGATGGTCGCGGCCGTGGTGGTTCCGGTTGGGTTGTTGGTGGTGGGGGCCGGGGCCGGCGAGGCCGCGCAACCGGGTGTCGCACAGCCGGGACCTGTGCTTACTGATAAAGGGCTGGTGGCGGGTAAGGCTGTCGGGAAATCCCTTGTGTACGACGGGATTCCTTATGCGGCGCCGCCGGTCGGGGCCTTGCGGTGGAAGGCGCCGCAGGCCGCGCGGGCGTGGAGTGGTGTACGGGCGTCCGCGCTCGGGAATGTTTGCCCGCAGCAACCGAACCCCGAGGCGCCGAAGGGGTCGGACGCCGAGGACTGCCTGTACTTGAACGTGACGACGCCCGCCAAGCCGTCCGTCAAGCCCCGGGCGGTCGTGGTGTGGATTCCCGGTGGCGGATTCTTCTCCGGCGCCGGCAGCAGCTACGAGGCGTCCAAGTTCGCCGCCCGCGGTGACGTGGTGGTGGTGACGGTCAACTACCGGCTCGGCATCTTCGGCTTCTTCGGGTACCCAGGGCTGCCGGGCTCCGGCACATTCGGCCTGCAGGACCAGCAGGCGGCACTGCGCTGGGTGCAGCGCAACGCCCGCGCGTTCGGCGGTGACCCGCGGAACGTGACGGTCGCGGGTGAGTCCGCCGGTGGCATGAGCGTGTGCGCCCAACTGACCTCTCCGACCGCCACCGGGCTGTTCTCGAAGGCGATCATGCAGAGCGGCTCCTGCGCGTTCAACTGGGCCGACAACAGCCAGTACCCGGGTCAGCAGGCGGACTCGCCGTTCGTTCCGGTCAGCCGGGTAGAGGCGAACGGCAAGGAGTGGGCCGCAGGCAAGAAGACGGAGCTGGGCTGCAAGCCGGGTCAGTCGACGCTCCAGTGCCTCCGGTCCGCGAAGGCCGGCGCGCTGGTTGACGACATGCTCCAGTTCACCCAGATCGGGTACGGCGGTACCGCGGTGGCGCCGTACAGCCCGGCCAAGGCGATGAAGGCCGGTCTGTTCCACCGGGTGCCGATCATCTCCGGGAACAACCACGACGAGGCAGACGGCTGGATGCCCGCGTTCGGCGAGATCAAGGACTACCCGAAGCTCGTCGCGGACATGGTCGGTCCGAAGAAGGCCGCCAAGGTCCTGCAGCACTATCCGCTGTCCCGGTACGCGTCACCGACCGCGGCGTGGAGCGCGGTCACGACGGACCGGATCTGGTCGTGCACCCAGGTCGCGACAGATCAGCACGCGGCCGGCCGAGTGCCGGTGTACGCGTATGAGTTCGCCGACAAGCACTCACCGATCGCAGGGCCTGGTCAGGGCGCCGCACATGCCACCGAACTGCCGTACCTGTTCCGGCTGGGTGGGTACGACGTACCGCTGTCCGCGACGCAGCAGAAGCTGTCGAACCAGATGATCGACTATTGGACGACGTTCGCCCGCACCGGCAACCCGAACGGCCCGGACCGCCCGCACTGGTCCCCCACCGGCCAGCGGTCGATCAGCGGCCTGTCACTCGCACCGACCGACCAGAGTGGCATCCACCCGGTCAACCTCAGCACTGAACACCAGTGCGACTTCTGGGCGGGTCTAGGTTCGTAACGGGTCACTCGCCACGGCCGCCGTCGATCAGTTCGCGGAAAAGCGACGCGTTGGTCGCCGCCGATCGCAGTGTCGCGAAACCGCGAGCCGGTGGCGGCCTCGGGCGGTTGCCTGGAGGCATGACAGTTCTGACACCGCCGGCCGTTCGCTGGTTCGGGGTGGGCGCGGTGACGCTGGGCATCTTCGCGATCGTCACCACCGAGATCCTTCCGATCGGCCTGCTCACCCCGATCGGCGCCGACTTCGCGCTCACCCCCGGCCGGACCGGCTGGCTGATGACCATGCCCGGCCTGGTCGCGGCAGTCGCCGCACCGGTCGTCACCCTCGCGACAGCCCGTCTGGACCGCCGGCTGATGCTCTGCGCACTCATGGTCCTGCTGGCCGCCGCCGGCTTCCTTGCAGCCGTCGCACCGGTCTTCTGGTTCGAGCTGATCGCCAGGTTCCTCGTCGGACTGACCATCGGAGGTTTCTGGTCGATCGGCGCCGGTCTAGCCGGCCGACTGGTCCCGGAGCGGGCGGCGACGCGGGCGACTGCTGTCATCTTCTCCGCAGTGCCGCTCGGTTCAGTGCTCGGCGTACCGGCTGGGACGTTCGTCGGTGAGCTCGTCGGCTGGCGTACGTCGTTCGCTGCCCTTGGTGTACTCGCGGTCATCGCCCTCGTGGCGCTCCGTACGACGGTGCAACCGCTACCGCCGCTCCAGGTCACCCGGGCATCCGTACTCGGCAAGGCGCTTCGTGGCAGCCGCAATGCGCTCATCGTCACTTGCCTGGTCGTCACGGCGCATTTCGCCACGTACACGTACGTCACACCGTTCTTGCGCGACGTAGTACGCCCGGAGCTGATTGGGCTGTTCCTGCTGGTCTACGGTGCGGCCGGGCTGATCGGCAACGTCGTCGCTGGTCTGTACGCGGGGCGGCGGCTGATCAGCACGTTCACCACCTGCGCGGCGCTGATCGCCACTGCGACGTTGCTGATGCCGGTCGTTGGGCGCAGTACGGGCGGTGCGTTGTTGTTGCTGGTCGTTTGGGGACTCGGGTACGGCGGCGTACCGGTCTGTTCGATGAGCATGTTCGCGCGGGCTACACCGGAGTCGCCTGAGGCAGCGACGGTGTGGTTCACCTCCTCCTTCCAGGCGGTGCTGTCGGCCGGCGCACTGCTTGGTGGGCTCGTGGTGGACGCGTGGTCGGTGCAGGTCGTGATGGTGGCCGGTGGAGTCTGTGCGGTGCTGGCGGTCGCGGTCCTGCTGTGGTCCAGAACACAGCAGGTTCCGGGCACGTAGCATCACCGCTGTGGCGAGAACAGAGGCCGACCGATGCCCTGGTGTGCTGGCAGTGCACCAGGCGGTTGATGGCGGGCTCGCACGGGTGCGGGTACCAGGAGGCCGGCTGACCTGCTCGCAGCTGGACGTACTACGACTAGCCGCCGCTGACCTAGGTGATGGACGTCTGGAACTCACCTCGCGCGGCAACGTACAGCTCCGTGCACTAGGTCCTGACGGTCCGCGAGAGCTCTCGGATCGGCTCTACGCGGCCGGACTGCTCCCATCCCTCCCCCACGAACGCGTGCGGAACATCCTGGCCTCACCGCTCTCCGGCCTGGACGGACAGTCGGCGTACGACGTACTCCCGGTAGCGACTGCACTTGACCAGGCACTGTGCGACCGCCCTGCGCTGGCTGCACTACCTGGACGGTTCCTGTTCGCACTGGATGACGGGCGGGGCGATCTGGCCGACGTACGCGCCGATGTCGCCGTGCGCGCATTGGACGACCGGACTGCCCTGCTGATCCTCGGGGCTCGTGCTGTGCGGGTGCAGTGGACCGACGTACCTGACCTGATGCTGGCTGCTGCGGAGGCGTTTCTGGCTGTCCGCGACCAGGAGTGGCGGATCGCGGAGGTACCGGACGGCGCGCAGCTCATACTCGAGCGGCTGGGGCTGGAGGCGGAGGAGCTGCCGCCAGTCGAGTCCACGCGGCTGACGGCTGGGGTGCACGGCGCGGCTCTGGTTGTGACGGTGCCGCTGGGGAGTTTGACGCAGGAGCAGGCCGCTGCGCTCAGCCAGGTCGGCGGTGAAGTGAGGGTGACGCCCTGGCGCTCGGTAGTGGTTCCTACGGACCGCACTGGACTAGAGGACGTGCGGCCGGATGACGCCGGGCTGGTGGACGTGGGGTTGGTGATCGCACCGGACTCGGTCTGGGAAGGTGTCACGGCCTGTGCCGGTCAACCGGGGTGCGCGAAGGCGCTGGCGGATGTCCGGGGCGATGCCGCCCGCCTACTCCCCCAGCTCACGCGGCGCGGCCGGCGCGTACACCTGTCCGGCTGTGAGCGACGCTGCGGCAAACCCGCTGGAGACTTTGTGGATGTGCTTGCTGGACCCGACGGATACCTGGTGAACGGGGAACGGTTGTGAGTGACGAGTACGTGCGGGACGGCGCGGAGATCTATCGCCGGTCGTTTGCGACGATCCGGAGCGAGGCGGCGCTGGACGGGCTGCCGGCGGACGTGGCACAAGTAGCCGTTCGGATGATTCACGCGTGCGGGATGACCGACCTGGTCGCCGATCTGGCCTGGTCGCCCACCGTGGTGAAGAACGCTCGCGCCGCGCTGCAGAACGGCGCGCCGATCCTCTGTGACGCACAGATGGTCGCCGCCGGGGTCACCCGCCGTCGGCTGCCGGCGGACAACGAAGTGATCTGCACACTGCAGGACCCTCGCACCCCGGCCCTCGCGCAGCAGCACCGAACCACCCGCAGCGCCGCCGCCGTCGACCTCTGGCTCGACCACCTCGAAGGCTCGGTTGTTGCCATCGGCAACGCTCCGACCACACTCTTCCGGCTGCTCGAGTTGATCGCCGCCGGCGCACCCCGCCCAGCTGCGGTCCTCGGCATCCCGGTCGGCTTCATCGGCGCCGCCGAGTCCAAGGAGGCCCTCGCCGCGAACCAACTCGGCCTGGAGTACCTGGTCGTTCGCGGGCGCCGCGGCGGCAGTGCGATCACGGCCGCCGCCATCAACGCGATCGCGAGTGAGGAAGAGTGAGCGGCCGGTTGTGGGGCGTCGGGCTCGGCCCCGGTGACCCGGAGTTGGTGACGGTCAAGGCGGCGCGGTTGATCGGCGCCGCGGACGTGATCGCGTTCCACAGTGCGCGCCACGGACGCAGTATCGCGCGATCGGTCGCGGCCCCGTACCTGACGCCTGGGCAGGTCGAGGAGCACCTCGTCTACCCGCTGACCACCGAGACCACCGACCATCCCGGTGGTTACCAAGGCGCGATGGACGACTTCTACGCCGACTGCGCCGCCCGCCTGGCCGCGCATCTCGACGCGGGACGTGACGTGGTCGTGCTCGCGGAAGGCGATCCGCTGTTCTACGGCTCGTACATGCACATGCACAAACGCCTCGCCGACCGGTACCCGTGCGAGGTCGTCCCCGGCGTGACCTCCGTCAGCGCCGCCGCCGCGGTCCTCGGCCGGCCGTTGTGCGAGCGCGACGAGATCCTCACCGTGCTGCCCGGCACGCTCCCGCCGGACGTACTCGCGGACCGCCTGCGCTCGACCGACGCGGCCGCGGTGATGAAGCTCGGGCGTACGTTCGGCAATGTCCGCGAAGCCTTCGAACTGGCCGGCCGGGCCGACGAGGCCTGGTACGTCGAACGCGCGACCACCGACGCCCAGCGCACCGCCCCACTCGCGGACGTCGACCCGGACGAGGTCCCGTACTTCTCGCTCGCCCTGCTGCCCAGCCCGATCAACAACACCTTCACGCCGCCGGCACCACGCTCCGTGGCAGAGGGATCGGTCACCGTTGTGGGTCTCGGACCGGCCGGGCCGGAGTGGATGACGCCGGAGGTCCGCGCCGCGATCGCCGGTGCCGACGACGTGATCGGCTACACCACGTACGTCGACCGGCTCCCGGACCGCGCCCGGCAGCGCAAGCACGGCTCGGACAACCGGGTCGAGTCGGAGCGGGCCGCGTTCGCGCTCGACCTGGCCCGCAAAGGTTCAGCCGTGGTGGTCGTGTCGTCCGGCGATCCGGGCGTGTTCGCGATGGCCAGTGCGGTCACGGAAGTGGCGTCGGCCCCGGAGTACGCCGAGGTCACCGTCCGCGTACTGCCTGGGATGACCGCCGCACAGGCCGTCGCCAGCCGCGTCGGGGCGCCGCTCGGGCATGACTACTGCGTGTTGTCGCTGTCGGACCGGCTCAAGCCGTGGGACGTGATCGCCCAGCGGCTGACCGCAGCCGCCGCGGCAGACCTCGCCATCGCGATCTACAACCCGGCGTCGAAGTCCCGGACCTGGCAGGTCGCCGCGACCCGGGACCTGCTACTGGAGCACCGCGCCCCGGAAACGCCGGTCGTCGTCGGGCGGGATGTCGGTGGGCCGGCGGAAGCGATCACCGTGACAACACTGGCCGAACTCGACCCGGCAACGGTTGACATGCGCTGCCTGCTGCTGGTCGGCTCGTCCCAGACCCGAACCGTGCCCCGCCCGGCCGGCCCGCTGGTCTTCACTCCGCGCCGCTACCCGGCGACGGTCGGTGATACCAGCCCAGGAGCCGGTTAAATCCGTTCCTCGCCCGTGTCAGCCGGGCCCCGGACGGGTAGGGATCGCGCGAAGCCCGACCAGTGAGGAGCCTGCGGACATGAGCCAGCAGTACCCCGGCGAACCCGGCAGCACCGCCACCATGACCACGCCTGCCGGTGACGCGACCATGGTGACGCCCGTTGGTGATGCCACCAGCACGCAGCGTTACGAAGAGGCGCGGGCGGCGGCGAGCCGGGCGATGAGCACGATCGCGATCGACCCGGACGAGTCGGGCCTGGACGAGTCAGGCGCGGTGCGCGGTCCGGTGCGGCCGAACCCGCCGCAGCAGGACGCTGACCTCGAGCCGGAGTTGCTGTCGTACCGCGGGTTCAAGTTCGGGGCGGCGTTCTTCGGCTGGCTGATCGCGATCGCGATGTCGGTGCTGCTGCTCGCGGCGGTGTCCGCTGCCGCGTTCGGTACCGCCCAGATCCTCGACTACAGCACCGCCGACGCGAAGGCACAGCCCGGCGCGGCCTCGCTCACCGCGGCCGGCGTCGGCATCCTGATGCTCACGATCGCCTTCTACGCCGGTGGATACGTGGCCGGCCGGCTGGCACGGTTCGACGGCGGCCGGCAGGGCTTCGGGGTGTGGGTGATCGCGCTCCTGGTCGGCGCGATCGCCGGCGGCACCGGCTTCCTGCTGGACCACCAGTACGACCTGGTCGGCGAGCTCAACCGGCCGGACGTGGCGCTCTCCAACAGCACCCTCACCCTCGGTGCCGCGGCCGCTGCCGGCGCTCTCCTGCTGTTCACGCTGCTGGCGGCGATCATCGGCGGCAAGTCGGGCCGCCGGTACCACGATCGGATCGACGAACTGCTCTGAGCAGGGCCGGGGTGGTTTCCCGCCGGGTACCGGGGAGGTACACGGGGCTTGTCCGGTGAGGAGAAGCTGACATGACTCAGGAAGACACGATTGTCGATCGGCGCCCGGCCGAAGTACACGCCGATGAGCGCCCTGTACTACCGACTGAGCTCGTGGAGGACCGTGGCGCCCGGGGCGCGACGTTCTTCGGCTGGCTCGTAGCGATCGGACTGGTCGCCCTACTGACCGGAATCGTCGGCGCGATCGCGGCGGCGGTCGACTACGCGGCGACCTTCAACTGGAACGACGTCACCGGCAACGCCGGCACCGCCGGGACGATCGGGATCGCGTCCGGCGCGGTGCTGCTGCTGATCCTGGCGATCGCCTACTACAACGGTGGGTACGTCGCGGGGCGGTTGGCGCGTACCGGCGGCGTACGGCACGGGTTCGGCGTCTGGCTGATCGGGGTCATCGTCACCGCGATCGTCGCGGGCATCGGCTGGCTGGCCGGCTCGCAGTACGACGTACTGCACCGGATGTCCCTTCCGTCACTACCGATCGCCGACCGCACCCTCACCACCGGCGGCCTGATCGCGCTCGCCGCCGCCGTGGTCATCACCCTGATCGCGTCCGTGCTCGGCGGCAAGTCCGGCCAGCGGCGCGCGTAAGCATCCCCGGCTTTGAGAACCCACCGCGCGTTTCCGCGGCCTGAAAACGCGCGGTGGCTTCTCAAGGCGGGGAAGAGTTGGCAGTGGTTCGGTGTTGAGGGTGGTGTGCTTGACGTTGTCGTGATCGGTGCTGGGCAGGCGGGGTTGTCGGCCGCGTATCACCTGGTGCGGATGGGGTTCCGGGCGTACGACGAGGTGGTCGTGCTGGATCGGAACCCTGCGCCGGGTGGAGCGTGGCAGCACCGGTGGAACTCGCTGACGATGCACGACGTGCACGGGATCGCGAACCTGCCCGGTGTGCCGGTGCCCGTGAGCGCTGGTCCGGAGCGGGCGAATGCGTTCGTACCGGGGTACTTCGCGGACTACGAGCGGCGGTTCGAGTTGCCCGTAGTGCGGCCCGTATCGGTGGAGAGTGTGCGACGGATCGATGGCGGGTTCTTGGTGCAGACTTCAGTCGGCGCGTACGAGACTGCCGCGCTGGTGAATGCGACCGGTACATGGGATCGTCCGTTCATTCCTTGGTATCCGGGGATCGAGACCTTCCGCGGGCGGCAGTTGCATACGGCCGATTATCGGGGTGCGGCCGAGCTGGCCGGGCAACAGGTGCTGGTTGTCGGCGGTGGGGCGTCGGCGGTGCAGTTGCTGGCGGAGATCTCCGCGG
Organism: Kribbella hippodromi; assembly: GCF_039531045.1. Lineage (NCBI taxonomy): Bacteria > Bacillati > Actinomycetota > Actinomycetes > Propionibacteriales > Kribbellaceae > Kribbella > Kribbella hippodromi. Next base: position 217,807 of record NZ_BAAAPH010000009.1, read on the forward strand.
TTGCTTCGACAACTTGGGTCACTCGCCGGCCACCGGAGTGGCGTACTGGGGAGGATTTCACGCCTGAGTACGGGCGGCAGGTGGTCGCACGGGTCGAGGAACGGGTCCGTGCCGGTCTGCCGCCTCGCAGCGTGGTCAGCGTGACCGGGCTGCATCTACGGCCGCAAGAACAGGAGGCGGCGGAGCGCGGCGTGTACACCAGACTCCCGATGTTCACCCGCATCATCCCTGAAGGCGTCGAATGGTCCTCGGAGCTGGGTTCAGCGAATGCCGGCGGCGGGCGGGTGCTGAAGGTCGACACCATTCTCTGGGCGACCGGATTCCGCGCTGACCTCGCGCACCTCGCGCCGCTGCACCTCCGCGAACCATCCGGCGGCATCCGCATGAACGGCACCGCAACCGCCGCCGACCCCCACCTCCACCTGGTCGGCTACGGCCCCTCCGCCAGCACCATCGGCGCCAACCGCGCCGGCTTCACCGCAGCCCGCTCCCTCCGCACCCTCCTCCGACCCGAACCAACAGCTGTCAGCGCCTGATCACCCCTTTTCCCCTCCCTTCTTTCCCTTCCTTCTCTCTCCCCGACCAACTGTCAGCGCATGATCAGTGTCAGCAGGTCTGTTCCCAGGGCGGTTAGGGCCTGGTTGTTCAAGCGGTAGGCGACGAAGCGGCCCTGGCGTTCGGCGGTGACCAGACCGGCTCGGGTGAGCGCCCGCAAATGGCGAGTGACCTGCGTCGACTGCAGCCCCCACAGCGCCGCGATCTCGCCCGCCGTACGCGGCTCGCTCGCCACCGCCCGGCACACCTGCAACCGATCCGGCGACGCAAGAGCATCCAGCCGCGCCCGGATCTGCTGCGCGGTCGGCACCACCGCCGTACGCCCATCGACCGGATAAATGATCGTCACCGGCGCCCCAGGAATCTCCCCGATGAACAGATGCGGCGCGATGTAGTTGCTCGGGACAAGCAAAAGCGAGCGCGTACTGACATCGATCCGCTTGCTCTGGACCTTCTCGATCACCACGCTGTCGTGATCCCGTACGCCGATCGACCCGTCCAACGACCGCAACATCGCCCCCGCACCATCGCGCAGCGCCAAATCGCGATCGTGCCGACCCCGCGCCGCCAACGCGTCCCGCGACTCCTCCCACACCGCCCCGAACCACTCCTGCCAGCACGCATCCAGCAAATCGACGAACCGCCGCACCGGCTCAGCAGGATCAGTCAGCAACGACTCGACCAGCGCCGCCACGGAACGCCCGCGACTTCGAGCCCAGTGCAGTACGGCATCCGTATCAACCGATCGGCTGTTCAACGGACGCCCGCGCAACGGCCGTACCAGCTCGGCCGCCACCTCCTCCGGCGGGCGCGACCGCAAGCCGGCAAGTTCATCAGCCCAAGCTGGTACGCCGGTAGCGGCCGACGTCGCGAAGAACGTCGCCCGCACCGCACGTACGGTCCAGCTCCATTGCGCCAACTCCGTACGCAACGCAGGCGACAGCGGCGCCGCATCCGCCCACGCGACCCGATCGTGGTGCTCCGGCTCAGCCAGAACGTGCAGCGCACACCCCAACTCGATCAACGGCGACGCCACCGCCCGAATCCGCTCCGGACCCAGCCGCGCGACCCCCGCGAGAACGGTCGGCACTAGGGCGTGTCTCCCGATCCCACGCCCTTAATCCTTCAGCTTGAATTGGAGGTCGGTGTCCCAGTCGTTCAGGTCCGGGACCTCGCGCGGGTCGGAGCGGTAGACCTCCAGCCGCGCCACCCAGCGGTCGCCGTCGGCGTCCCACTCCAGGCCCTGCTCGTCCGCCCAGACCAGCAGGTCGTGGGTCGCGTCCCGCAGGCCGTCCGGGTGGCCGTGGTGCGTGACGGTCACGTACCGCCCGGCCGGGATCACGCCCGTGACAATCTCGCCCTCGCCGGTGTGTACGTCGTCGACCGGGAATCCGATCTCCATCACCAGCTCGGACTCCATGTCCACTTCGTCGTACTTGAAGAAAGGCGCGTCGTTCGGCGCGATCTCCCTGGCCGCGAGCCAGTCGATCACCTCCCGCAACCGGTCCGCGAACGCACTGATCCCGTCCATCGCGACCTTGCCCCGCAGCGCGACGTACGGCCGCGCCCCGAACTGCACGATCTCCGGCACCCTGTCCACACCGTCCACGCCGTCCACCCCTCCCGAACTCGATCCTCCCCTCAACCTAGCGCGTACGCGCTACTGCGCCCAGGGAGGCTGGATCGCGGTGCCGTCGGCCAGGTATCCGGTGAAGCCGGCGGTGATCGCCACGTACAGCTCCGCCGGGCCGTCACCGAGGTTGGTGAGCGCGATCGGCTCCCCGGCCTGAACCACCACCGCGTCGCCCGGGCCGAGTTTGTCGCCGTCCGGGCTGAGCTGGACGGTGCCGCTGATCACCATGAAGATCTCGTCCCGGTCGAGCGTGTGCGGCGCGTCGCCCCCATGCCCGGCGTCGACGGTCAGCCGCCAGGTACACAACCCGGCCGAACCCCGGCTCGGCGCGGCCAGTCCGGTGAACTCGACCCCCGGCAGCCGGAACCGCGGCGCGTCGGCCGCATGAATCACCTGCATTGTCGCCCTCCCAATTTAGACAAGCTGACTTGACCAAGTCAGCTTGACTATCATGACTGGCATGACACGATCGGGCAAGCCGGATCTGGGCATACTGCTGCTGCTCGCGGACCAGGAGTTCGTCCGCGAGCTGCGCGCGTACACGGCCAGTCAGGGGTACGACGACCAGGGCCGGTCGGACGGCTTCGTGTTTCGTACGCTCGGCGACGGACCGACCACGGTCAGCGCACTCGCCGAGCGCCTCGAAATCAGCAAACAGGGCGCCGGCCAGATCATCGACGACCTGGAACGCCGCGGGTACGTCGAGCGCCGCACGGACCCGAGCGACGCGCGCGCCCGGCTGCTACACCTGACGGCGCGCGGCGAGGCGGCGCTGAGCACCGCCCGCCGTTTTCACCACAGCTACGAACGCCGCCTCCGCCGCCGCCTCGGCGACGAAGCGATCGACACCCTGCGCGAAGTCCTCGCCGAGATGGCCGGCGAGGCGCAGATCGACAACCCGCACTTCCGCGCGCTGATGTTCTAGATCTGTCAAAAGTACTTGGAGAACAGGTCGTGGGTCGGCCAGCTCTTCACGCCGTTGGCCGCGGTCCACAGCGCGCCGTCGATGTCGGTGTACGACTTGCCGCTCGCGTCATCGCGCCGATTGAAGAGCGCCGCCCAGCTGAGGCCGTTGTACGTACGCACCAGCAGGCTGTAGTTGCCGGGCAGACTGCCGAAGTGCCACATGTTGCGGCCGGTACCGCCGGACACCGGGCGTACCGCCCAGCCGAGACCGTAGTACCAGCCGTTGGAGACTCCGGTCGACGGCTTCGCCCAGACGCGGCCCAACGACGTGCTGTTCAGCACGCTGGACGAGGCGTCGAACATCTTCGCCCAGCGCACCAGGTCCGGCGCACTGGCGAGCCAGCCGCCGTTCGCGTCGTGCAGCCCCATGCTGAACGTCCCGTACGGCGCCGCGACGGTCGCACCGGAGTTGTTCAGTACGGTCTTGCCCTTGTACTGCGACTCGTACGAGATCTCGCCGGTGTGCTTCGCGATGGTCCAGGCGGACGCCATCCGCTTGATCTTCAACGGGGCGAGCAGCTTCTGCTGCACGTACGTCTGGTAGCTCATCCCGCTGACCTTCTCGATCACGCGGCCGGCCAGCAGGTACCCGAAGTTCGAGTAGGCGACCTTCGTACCCGGCGCGTAATTGAGCTTCTGGCCGGCCATGTACTTGATCAGGTCGGCGTGGTGCAGCTCCATCGGTACGCCGAGCGCCTTGGAAATCGTGGCGTCCTTGAACAGCGGGTCCCCCGACAGCGCACTGTCCCAGCCGCCGAGATGCTGCAGCAGGTTCCACATCGTGATCGACGTCCAGCGCGAGTCCCGGGTCTGCCCGGCCGGCGGCTTGATGTCGAGGACGCTGGTCACCTTCGTCCCCATCGTCAGCTTGCCGTCCTGGACCAATTTCAGGATCGCGGCGGCAGTGAACGACTTCGACACGCTGGCAACGCGGAACAAGGATGTCGGCTGGACGGTCAGCGCGGTCGACGTGCTGTACCCACGGGCCAGCACCAGCCGCCCCTTGTACGTCACCGCGACCTGCCCACCGGTGATCCCCCGCGCCTGCATGAACGACTTCATCTGACTGTCGAACCCAGCCAGCGAAGACACCGCCGTCCCCGTCGTCTTCCAGGTGGACGCCGCATCAGCCGGCCGACTGAGCTTGTACCCCACCCCCGTCCCCACCGCGGCCACCCCACCCGTAGCCAACGCCAACTTCCCAAAGTCCCGCCGCCGCAACTCCACGAACACGTCTCCTCAAACCGGGGTCAACACCCGAAAGTCTTTCACCCAAGAGGTCTACTCCCACCGACACCCCAACCCTGTCCCCAACCGACTACAGCCCGTAGACCTACGGCCTAGTCCATCAGCCGCGAGGTGAAGCCCGCATCAACCAGACGCTCAAACGCAGCCAGCACGTCCACCGGAACCTCTTGCTCCACCGCAAAGCCTCGCTTCGGATACTCGACCACACGCTGCAAGTCACCAACCACCATGTCGACCACCAATTTCGCGTCCCCGATGCTCGAAATGTAGTCGTCGAACTTCAAGGGCTCGGACGCGCAAACAACCTCGACGCCCGGCCACAGTTTCCGGCAAGTCGCGTACGCCCGCCGTTCCATGTACGGCTTCGAGATCAGCATCACGCGCTGAGGTGTGACACCGTTGTTCTCGAGTACGTCCCGCGACAACGCGATGTTCTGGCCTGTATTCGCGGCAGCCGTTTCCGTCAAGATCGCACCTTCTGGAACACCCAGTGACAGGGCCCGCTCCTTGTAGTGCACTGCCTCACCACGGGGGAACCGGTCTTTCGTCGTCGGACTGTTCCCACCACTGAAGACAAGGACCGGAAAATACTCCCTGCGGTACAACTCGGCCGCATAGTCAGCAACACCCAGGTCATGGCTTCCGAGCCCGACAGCCGCATCAACGGGCGTCAATTCGTGCCCCAGCTGGTGGTACTCCCAAATAACCTCGGCGTCTTCGAGGGCTTGTCCAAGCTGTCGAACCGGCACCTCACCTCGCGAACTCACCGTCGTACCTCCCTCGGTTGCACAGTTGTCGACGGCCGGACGGTGCACGAAAGCGCGGTTGCGCGCGCCGCCGGAGGCGGCCGAAAGACTGCCGCCGCGGAGCGGTGTCCTTTGGTCGGAGGTGGGGCTGTTAGTCGACGACGGTGGCGTAGGCGATTACGCCTCGGCGGATTTCGGTTACTACTGCGCGGGCGGTGGTGCGGAGGGGGGTGGGGCCGGCGGCGTCGGCTATTTGTTCGGTGAGGTCTATGAGTTGTTTGACCCAGCGGACAAAGTCGCCGGCGGCGAGGTCGGATTCGTAGAGGATTTCGGCGAGGGAGGCGCCGGAGGCCCAGCGGAAAGCCGGCCAGCAGAAGTTGAGGTCCATGGAACGGAGGAAGTCGACGCGCATGTCGCGTTCGAGGCCGGACAGGTCGCGCCAGATCGTTCCCATGCGTTCCAGTGCGATGCGTACGTCACCGCGCGGCAGCCGGGGTGAAGTCGGCTCATCCTTCGACCGGGACTCGTACACCAACGCGGCCAGGCAGGCGGCCAGCTCGGGCACGGTGAGGTCGTCGAACACGCCCACGCGCAGGCATTCGGCCGCGACCAGGTCGAGCTCGGTGTAGATGCGGGACAGCCGGTCGCCGGCTTCGGTGGTCTTGTCACCGTCGAGGTAGTGCAGCGCGTCCAGCACTTGGCAGACCCGGTCGAACTGGCGGGCGATGGTGTTCGTCCGCTGCTCGATCTTCCGCTGTACGTCGCGGTTCTCGCGGTCCAGCCTGAAGTACCGCTCCGCCCAGCGCGCATGGTCTTCCCGGTCCGAGCAGCCGTGGCACGGATGGGCGCGCAACTGCGCCCGCATCTCCTGCAGCTCCGGATCGTCCGCGTGACTGACCGCGTCCCGGCTGCGCGTCCGCGACGACGGCGGTCCGTCCTCGCCGAGCAGGTCGGTCCGGGTCCGCAGTACTTGAGCCAGCTCGCGCCGCTGTTGCGGATTACGCGGATTGAACTTCTTCGGAATCCGCAGCACCCCGATCGACTCGACCGGCGCCGGGAAATCGACCATCGACAGCTTCCGCACCTGCCGGTCCAGCGTCAGTACGGTCGGCCGCGGCCCTTCCCGCTCGGACCGCATACCCGGATCGAGCACCAAGGCCCAACCCGCGCTCCGCCCGGCCGGAATCCGGATGATGTCACCGGTGCGCAGCTTCTCGATCGACTCCTGCGCCTCGATCCGGCGGTCGAGTTTGCGTCGCTTCGATCCGGACGCCTCGCGGTCGCCGATCCGGCGGCGCAGTGCGGCGTACTCGAGGAAATCGCCGAGGTGACAGTCGATCGACTCCTTGTACCCCTCCAGCGCCTCGGTGTTCCGCTGCACCTGCCGCGCGAGCCCGACCACGGCCTGGTCGGACTGGAACTGCGCGAACGACAACTCGAGCATGTCCCGCGCCCGCGTCCGCCCGACCTGGCGGACGAGGTTCACGGCCATGTTGTACGACGGCGAGAACGACGACCGCAGCGGATACGTACGGGTCGACGCGAGCCCCGCGACCTCCCGCGGATCGAAGCCGGGCTGCCAGAGCACGACCGCATGCCCTTCGACGTCGATACCGCGCCGCCCGGCCCGGCCGGTGAGCTGCGTGTACTCGCCCGGCGTGATGTCGACGTGCGCCTCGCCGTTCCACTTGGACAGCTTCTCCAGTACGACCGTACGCGCCGGCATGTTGATGCCCAGGGCAAGCGTCTCGGTGGCGAAGACCACCTTGATCAGGCCGCGCGCGAACAGTTCCTCGACGACCTCCTTGAAGGCGGCGAGCATGCCGGCGTGGTGCGCCGCGATCCCGCGCGACAGCGCCTCGGCGAAGTCGTGGTACCCGAGGACGCCGAGGTCCTCGTCGGGGAGATCGGCCGTACGCTCGGCGACCACCCGCTTGATCTCGTCCCGCTCGGACGGCTTGGTCAATCGCAGCCCGGACCGCAGGCACTGCACGACCGCGTCCTCACAGCCCTTGCGGGAGAAGATGAAGTAGATCGCCGGCAGCAACGCCCCGGCGTCCAGCTCCTCGACCACATCCGACCGGTACGGCGTGAAGTGCGTTTTGGCGGGCCGGCCCTTCGGCAGGTCACGGCGCCGCCGGGGCTTGCGCGAATCGTCCCGGAAGATCCGGTTGTCGTCCCGCGCGATCCGGACCAGCTGCGGGTTGACCAGGTCCTTGAGATCAGCCTTGTCGCCCGACTTCGCCGGATTCCCCGATTTCGCCGGATTCCCCGACCGAGACGGATTCCCTGACCGAGACGGGTTGCCCGACTGCGACGGCGCGCCGACCCGAGCGGTCGGCGCCTCGCCGGCGAACAGATCGTGCAGCCGCTTCCCGACCATCACGTGCTGGAACAGCGGCACCGGCCGCTTCTCCTCCAGCACGACCACGGTGTTGCCGCGCACAGTCTCCAGCCAGTCGCCGAACTCCTCCGCGTTGCTCACCGTCGCGGACAGCGAGACCACCGACACCGAGTCCGGCAGGTGGATCAGCACCTCTTCCCACACCGCACCGCGGGAGCGGTCGGCCAGGTAGTGCACCTCGTCCATCACGACGTACGAGAGACCGAGCAGCGTCTGCGATCCGGCGTACAGCATGTTCCGCAGCACCTCGGTGGTCATCACCACGATCGGTGCCTCGGAGTTCACCGAGTTGTCGCCCGTGAGCAGTCCGACCTTGTCGGCGCCGTACCGGCTGACCAGGTCGCCGTACTTCTGGTTGCTCAGCGCCTTGATCGGAGTCGTGTAGAAGCACTTCTGGCCGCGCTCCAGCGCCAGGTGGACGGCGAACTCACCGACCAGCGTCTTCCCGGAGCCGGTGGGCGCTGCGACCAGCACCTGGTGCCCGTCCTCGAGGGCGGCACAGGCGCGGAGCTGGAACTCGTCCAGCTCGAAGTCGTAGAGCCCCCGGAACTCCTTCACGGCGGGATGCTCCTGGTCCGAGCGGAACACGGCATATTTCTCGGACGGGGTGCTCATGCGCCCCAATCTATGCGAAGCCACCTACAAAACAGACGCCAACCGGTGCTTGATGAACGTCGCGGCGCGCTCCAGCGCCTCATCGGCCTCCGGCAGGAAGCCCGCGAAGTACTGGAACACATGCGGCGCACCCGCCACCACATCCAGGCTGACGTCCACCTCCTGCTCAGCGGCACGAGCCACCAGACGCAGCGCGTCATCCAGCAGGACCTCCGCCGAGCCCACCTGGACCAGCAGCGGCGGCAGCCCCTTCAGGTCCGCACCGAGCGGACTGGCCAGCTCGTCCGCCGCATCGGCTCCGCCCAAGTACATCGCGGCGTACTCCTCCATGATCGGCCGGTTGAACAGCGGGTCGTACTCACCCCGCGTATCGATGCTCGGCCCGGTCAACGCCGCATCGGCCCACGGCGAAAACAGCACCACTCCCGCAGGCATCGGCAGCCCTTCCGCCCTCGCGGACAGCAGTGTCGCCAGCGCCAGTCCGCCACCGGCCGAGTCGGCGGCGATCACCACGTTCTGCCCGCTGTCGACCAGTTCCCGGTACGCAGCCAGCGCATCGTGGATACCAGCCGGGAACTGATGCTCCGGCGCCAACCGGTAGTCCAGCGACACGGCCGGGACACCGCTGAGACGCGACAACGGCGCCGCCAAGTTCGCTCCGGTTCGTGCGGACCCGACCACATAGCCCCCGCCGTGCAGGTAGAGGATCACGCCTGCGGAGTTCGCGCCCTCGACTCGGACGTCCAGCGCGCGTACGCCGCCCAGCGTCCTTTCGGCGAGCGTCACGTCCGCGCCCAGCGGCCGCTCGGCGAACAACTCGTCGAACCCGGCCCGCTGCGCTTCCGCCGGCAAGCCGGTCTCGCCCTTCTGCAGCATGCCGCGTGCTGCCGCTCGTTGTTCAACACTCATCGTCCGGCTCCCAGCTGATAGATTCCAAGGAATATGCTTCTCTCCAACTACATTCCTAGGAATCTAATTCCGTGACTGATCTCACAGCATTGTTCACGGACCTGGTCCGGCTCGAAACCCGGCTCTACAACGTGCTGGACGCCCGGCTGAAGGCCGAGCACGACCTTCCGCTCGGGCAGTTCGAGTTCCTTCGCTTCATCGCGTCCCGGGACACCGCGCGGGTGTTCGATCTCGCCCGCGAGGTGGCGATCACGGTCGGCGCGACCAGCAAAGCGGTCGACCGGCTGGAGGCGGCCGGCCGGATTCAGCGCATCGCGAACCCCGACGACCGCCGTTCGTCCCTGCTCGAGCTGACGCCGGCCGGCGCCGAGATCCTCGCCGCGGCCACCCCGACAGTCGAGGCCGAGCTGCGGACGTGGATCGGCTCGGTGCTGCCCGCCGGAGTGATCGAACACTTGGCCACATCGCTGTCGATGCTGCGACAGCGCGCCGAAACCGATCACCGAACAGACCGCACCGAGCCGAAAACCGCCACCGACCCGAAGACCAGCAGCTAGCCGATGTGGTACGGGTCCCCGTACACCTTCCAGTCCAGCGGCGTCTTCAGGTCGAAGTTGCCGTTGCGCAGCCAGACCCGCTGCGCGGTGTCCACCCGGCTGGTGTCGCTGTGCGCCTCCTCCTGTTTCATCGCCCACACCCGCGCGTCCAGGAACGCGTTCAGGTACGTGGTCTCGTTTCCGCCCTGCGACGGCGGCTTCGCCTTGCCCAGCGCACGCTTGCGGATCCCGCCGAAGCTGGTCGGGTCGCCACCGTCGCCGTGCATCACGATCGCGTCGTAGTAGCAGAACTGCCCGAGCGCGCGCAGACCGTCGGACTTGCCCTGCTTCACCGCCGGGTTGAAGTACACCCGGTCGCGCTCGTCGTTCTGGCACTGCTGGAAGGCCGAATCCTTGGCGGCGGCCTTCCAGTCCTTGGTGTAGTTCGGGTCGAGACCCTTGTGCGAGTCGGTGCCGTTCACCTTGCGCAAGGCGGGCAGATACTTCTGCAGTACGTTGTTCGGCTTCCGGTTCGCGTACAACTCGACCAGGTCGAGCATGTCACCCGTACCGGAGCAGAACCCGATGATGCCCGCGGTGTAGCCGCGGCCGTCGTCGATGTCCTCGATGTACTTGTACTGCGCCTTCCAGTCCAGCGACGAGTTCTCCGCGCTGCAGACGATCTCCATCGCGATCTCCTTCTTCGCGGGATCGTCCAGACCGGTCGCAGCCAGGCCGGTCGCAGTCAGTCCGGTCGCGGTCAGCTTGCCGACCGCGGCGTCGGCCGGCGCGAACCGGGAGACGGCCAGGCCGGCCGCCGGGACGGCGGCGAGGGACAGGCCGAGCAGCAGTGCGGTCCGGCGGGTGGGGTGGTTCTCCATTACGTCCTCCGAGGGGCGTCCGAGGGGAATGAACTGTTAGGAAGCTTTCCTATCAGACCAGGAACACACCTGGAAATACCTCGGCCATGAATGTTTCATCCCAACCCGGCGGCCGGCCCGGAGAACACTTCCGAACACCACCACGGCCGGTTCGAGCGACAGGCCAGGCGAGAGGGGTTCAGTCGAGAGGTTCAGGCGAAGACGGTCAGCGCGCCCGGGGCGATGCCGATGTCGACCGGCAGCGCGCCCAGCGGCTCACCATCGGCGTACGCGGTGATGCCGGCTGCCTCGATCCGGACCGATCGGCCGCGCAGGGTCCGCAACTTCGGGTGCCCGACGTGCGTGCCCTTGGACAGCTTCGGGAACATCTGCAGCAGCGTCAGCCGGGACACCGGCTCGATGATCGTCACGTCCAGCAGCCCGTCGTCGAGCTCGGCGCCGGCGCAGATCTGCAGTCCGCCGCCGTACGTCGCGCCGGTACCGACCGCGACCAGCATCGCCTTGGTCTCGATCACCGTGCCGTCGACGGTGACCACGTACTCGAGCGGGGTGAAGGTCCGCAGCTCGGCCAGGGTGGCGACCGTGTACCGGGCGTTGCCCTTCGGCCAGGACATCGCGTTCGCGCGCTTGTTGACGAGCGAGTCGAACCCGCCGGCCACCACCGTGGTGATGAACTCGTCCTTCGCGACCGCGAGGTCGATGGTGCGGGTCCGGCCGGCCACCACCAAGTCGGCCGCGGCGGCCGGGTCCTTGAGCGGGAGGCCGAGGCCGCGGGCGAAGTCGTTGCCGGTGCCGGCCGGGATCACGCCGAACGGCATGCCCGAGTTCGCCAGCACCTGGGCGCCCAGATGGATGGTGCCGTCGCCGCCGATCAGCGTGACCGCGTCGGCTCCGGAGGCGACCACCTCGGTGGCGATCCGGCCGACGTCCTCGGCGCAGGTGGTGGTGTGGACGTCGACGGTCAGGCCGGCCGCGGCCAGCCGCTCCCGCACCAGCGGCGCGATCCGGGCACCCAGGCCCCGGCCGCTGGTGGGGTTGACCACCAGCGCGATCCGGCTGCTCACGTCAGTCGGCCAGCAGCTCTTCGTTGCGGCGGGCGCGGCGCCGGTCGTTCAGCCGCGCGATCACCTCGGAGGCCAGGAACAGCACCGTCATCGGGATCGCCAGCAGACACATCGTGAACGGGTCACCGGACGGCGTCGCCACCGCGGCGAAGACGAAGATCACCAGGATGATGTACGGCCGGAACTTGCCCAGCGCACTGGCCGGCACCACACCGACCATGTTCAGCAGCACGACCACCAGCGGGATCAGGAACGCGATCCCGAACACCAGCAGCGTACGGATGACGAAGTCGAGGTACTTGCCGAGCTCGACCAGGTTCTGCACCTGGTCCGGCGTGAAGCCCAGCAGGATCGAGATGCCCTTGGGCAGCGTCCAGTAGCCGAGCGCGATCCCGGTGGCGAACAGCGGGGTGGCGATGGCGGCGAACAGGTACGCCCATTTCTTCTCGCTGCGGTGCAGGCCGGGTGCGATGAACGCCCAGAGCTGGTACAGCCAGATCGGGCCGGCCGCCACCAGACCGAGCAGCGCCGACACCTTGAGCTTGAACGTCAGCGGGTCGCCGACGCCCTGGAAGGTGAGCTGCGGTTTCAGGCCCCGGCTCTCCGCGATCGGCCGGACCGCGGTCTCGAACGGGTCCTTGAGGATGGCGAGCGCGTGGTTGTACACGAACCAGGCCGCGACCGTGCACACCACTATCGCGAGCACACTGATGAGCAACCGGTTCCGGAGCTCGACGATGTGCTCGCGCAGGGTCATCCGACCCTCTGGGTCCCTCGGGCGGCGCTCCTGCTTGTCCTTCCGCCGCCCGAACTTCACCATCGACACAGGTGGGGCGTTCTGTTCAGTTGGCCGTGTGCGTCGGCGGCAGGCCGTCGCCCGGCGCCTGGCCGTTGGCCTGGTTCTGCTGCGCCGGCTGGGCCTGCTGGACCGGCTGCTGGACCTGGGCCGGCGGCTGCGAGGCCTCCTCGGTCAGTTCCCCGTCCTTCTTCCGGGGGCCGACCTCTTCTTCCCAGATCTTCTTCGACTTGCCCAGCTGCTTCACCAGGGCCGGCAGCTTGGCCGATCCGAACAGCAGCACGACGATCGCGAGGATGACGAGCCACTCTGCGCCCTGGGGCATACCGAGGAGCGGTGCTGCCATGTCGATCTCCCTTTCACCATCAAACACTGCCACCATCAACTCGGGGCTCAAGCCTGAGTTCGTGGCCGCATACTACGCCGGGAATCAGCCGTCTTCACGGGTCTGTCCAGACCCGGCCGTGGACTGCGCTGCTGCCAGCTTGGACTGGGCGGCGACCAACTCACGCGTCAGTGCCTTGCCCTGACCCCACAACTTCAGCGCGAGCAGGGCGAGGACCAGGAGCCACACCGCCACCACCGCGAGGAAGAGCAGGAACCAGTACATACCCAGGAGCCTAGCTGGTTCCAGCCGGTCCCCCACGGCCCGCGGTATGTCTCTGTGGACAACGGTGCCGGAACGTGATGGTAAAACCGAGTGTCCGCCAGGGTGTCCCGGCGGGAGAATCAGCCGCTGCGGCAGCGGTGCTGGGGCGAGGCAAGGGGTCATGGATGGTGCGGATCGGGGTCGGGGAACGGCGGGCGCGGCTCGGCCGGCGGCATCTGCTCGGGGCGGGCTGCCAGGCGGCCGATCCGGTCGAGGCGGCGACTGCGCTGGTGGCACTGCACGCCACCGATCCGGCGACGGTACATCTGAGCGTGGCCGCACGGGTGCCAGGGAGTGACGTTGCGGGTACGGAGCGTGCACTTTACGACGACCGTACGCTGATCCGGATGCTCGGCATGCGGCGGACGGTGTTCGTAGTACCGACGCCGTTCGCGCCCGTGGTGCAGGCGGCGTGTACGGACGACATCGCGGTGAAGCAGCGGAAGCTCTTGGTGAAGCACCTGACCGAGGCTGGGATCGCGGATGATGCGGAAGCGTCCGGGAGATGGCTGGCTGCGGTAGAGGAGTCCACAGCGACCGCACTGGCGCTCCGTGGGTCTGCGACTGCACAGGAGCTCTCTGCGGACGAGCCACGGCTGCGTACGCGGCTGAGCATTGCTACTGGGAAGACGTACGCCGCGCAGCCGTACGTAACGAGCCGCGTGCTGTTCCAGCTGGCCGCGGACGGGCGGATCGTCCGCGGCAGGCCGATGGGTACCTGGCTGAGTGGCCAGCACCAGTGGTCGCCGGCGGAGGACTGGCTGGCCGGCGGCCTCGGCAACAAGCCGATGGCGGAAGAGGCGCGGGTACTACTTGCACGCGCCTGGCTGGCGTCCTTTGGCCCGGGAACGGCAGCTGACCTGCAGTGGTGGTCCGGCTGGACTGGTGGACAGACCAAGAAGGCCCTGGTGGCGGTAGAAGCAGTAGAGGTCGATCTGGACGGACAGGTGGGCTACGTACTGCCAGGCGACGAAGCGCCTGAGGTACCGGTGGAGCCGTGGGTTGCGTTCCTGCCCGCGCTGGACCCGACGCCGATGGGATGGAAGGACCGCGACTGGTACCTAGGTACGCACAAGCCGAAGCTGTTCGACACCACCGGCAACATCGGTCCGTCCATCTGGTTCAACGGGCAGATCATCGGCGGCTGGGGCCAGCCGGAGTCCGGCGAGGTCCGCTACCAGTTGCTGGAGGACGTCGGCGCGGACGCCAAGTCCATGGTCGAGGCAGAGGCGGCCCGCTGGACCACGTGGCTGGCCGGCGTACGCGTAACACCGCGCTTCCGCTCCCCCTTGGAGAAACAGCTCAGCCAGGGCTAGTCGTCGTACGCGGACAGTGCCTCGCGGGCTGTAGCTGCTATCTGGGTGGTGAGGCCGGGTGGGTCGAGGACGGTGGCGGCGCCGCCGAGGCGGAGGACCAGGCGTTGTAGCCAGGCGGTGTCGGCGACGCGGAGCTTGACGATGAGCGAGTTTTCCGGGCCTTCTTCGACCGACTCGTTCGGGTAGTACTCGGCGACCCAGCGGGCGGGTGGGGCCAGCCGGAGCGTGGCCAGGAGGTCCTGCTCGGACGGCTGGAACATGCCGTTCGACAGGTCGCGCGGCGTGGCGTCAGGTGACGGCTCGCTGGGCAGGTCGAGCAGCTTGACCGCGGCGATGCGGTCCAGGCGGAACAGCCGTACATCCTCGGCCAGGCGGCACCATGCCTCCAGATACGTACGCCCGTCCGACACGACGAGCCGCATCGGGTCCACGTCGCGCTCGGTGGTCTCGTCACGCGACGGCACGTCGTACGTCAGGTGCAGCCGGCGCTTCGTCGCCAGGCCGCGGTTCACTGTCTCGGCGATCTCCGGCGGGGCCGGCTCGACGTGTACGTGCGCAGCCGCGCCCTCGCTCGCCGCAGCGGCCTCGCCGGCCGCGCGCTCCAGCTTGGCAATTGCCCGGTCGACCGCGTTCCGGTCGGCGTCGGCGGTCACCTCGCGCAGCGTACGCAGCGCGGTCAGCAGCGCCAGTGCCTCGTCGGCGGCGAGCCGCAACGGCCGGGCCAGGTAGTCGGCGTTGTTGATGTGGATGACGCCGTCGCCCTCGGCGGCCTCGATGTCGATCTCGATCAGATCGCCCATCTGCGCGCCGGGCAGACCGCAGAACCACAGCACCTTCAGGTCGGCGATGATCTGCTTCGGCCGGACGCCGAACTCCTTCGCGACATCCTCGACCCGGGCGCCGTCGTTCTCCCGCAAGTACGGCACCAGGGCCAGCAGACGCTGCACCTGGTCACGTGCATTGCTCATGCGCCTGCCACCGTCCGCAACCGCCACAGCACTCCGTCCAGTACGTCCCCTGGTCCTTCGACAACCGCATCAGGCCCGTACGACGCGATCTCCTCCGCCAGCACGGACGAGTCCGCGTACGGCACGTGCAGCAGGTCCCAGCCTTCCTCGTACGCCTCGATGGCGTTGGCGCGGCGGCGCAGGCTCACACAGGACCCCGTACGCGCCCTTACCTTCGCCTCGGAGGTCGGGCGCGGCGGAGCCAGCTCCGTGACCAGCGAGCGCAGATCGGTGCCTTCGGGGACCGCGAACGCGCCCGGCTCCCCCACTGTCTTCACGGCCCCACCGATGCGCGACATCCGGAACATGCGCGTCGCCTGCCGGTCGCGGTCGCGACCGACCACGTACCAGCGCCCGTGCCAGGACACGATCCCCCAGGGCTCCAGCGTCCGCGTGGTCGGCTCCGACGCGCCACTGCGCACGTGCTGGAACCGGACCGCCTGCCGAGCCACCACTGCGGCCCAGAGTGGGTCGAAAGCCGGCTCGGACGCGCCGACGTGTGGCTCGATCGCGCTCAGCGCGGACTGGTCGGTCTGGATGCCGGCTGCCTTCAACTTGAGCACCGCAGAGGTGGTCGCCTCGGACAGACCGGCATGCTGCCAGACTCGCGCGGCGACGCCCAGCACGGCCGCCTCGTCCGGTTCCAGCTGCACCTCGGGCAGCTCGAACACGTCCCGGCGGATGCGGTAGCCGACCTCGTCGGAGAAGAACTTGTCGATCGTGCCCATCTCGATCGGGATGCCGAGGTCGCGGAGCTCGTCCTTGTCCCGCTCGAACATCTTCTCGAAGGCGTCGTCGGTCTGGCCCGCGTACCCCTCGACGACCTCGCGAATCCGCTCCTTGGTCACATAGGTGCGCGCGACCAGGAGGCAGATGACCACGTTGAGCAGCCGCTCACTCTTCCGCGCCGACACCCGACCACCTTACGGCCTCAGAGCGGCCAAAACCCGCCTTTCCGTACGGAAACTTCGAACACGGGTTCGACCCGGGTCGAGATGCCCTAGGGTCTCGGTGTGATTCGTTGGCGTGACGGTGTGGTGGATTCGGTCGGACGGAGCTGGTCCGGGGCGGTCGAACTGACCGTGACGGTCGGTGCGCAGAGCGTACGCGCCCTGGCGTACCCGGAGCTGGTGGGTACGCCGGTGGCCGGTGACCGAGTGCTGCTCAACGTCGGCGCGCTGGACCGCGGTCTCGGCACCGGTGGGTACGCGTTGGTGGTGGCCGTACCGGACCGGCTTCCGGAGGACCCGCCGGAGCACGGTCACCTGGTGAAGGCGCGGTACACGCCGCTGCAGGCGATGGTGCTCGGTGCTGACGAACAGGACTCGCCGGACCATGACGTACTGCGTGATGCGGATGACCTGTTCGGTACGCCCGTGGTTGTGGCAGATCTGCACTCCGCTCTCCCAGCTGTCCTTGCCGGCGTGTACGAAGCCAGGCCGGGTACGCGGGTCGTCTATGTGATGACGGATGGCGGTGCACTGCCGCTAGCGTTCTCCCGCAGTGTGGCGACGCTGCGGGACGCTGGTTGGCTCAGCGGGACAGTCACGGTTGGCCAGGCGTACGGCGGCGACCGTGAGGCAGTGACTGTGCACACCGGGCTGCTGACCGCGGTACAGGTACTGGCGGCTGAGGTTGTTGTCATCACCCAGGGGCCGGGCAATCTGGGTACTGGTACGCGCTGGGGCTTCTCAGGAGTGCAGTCCGGCGAGGCGGTCAACGCGGTTGGCACCCTGGGCGGCCGCGCGGTCGCATCACTGCGCATCTCCGAGGCGGATCCACGTCCACGCCACCGTGGGATCTCCCACCACAGTCTGACCGCGTACGGGCGGGTGGCACTGCAGCCGGCCGACATCGTCGTACCGGACCTGCCTGGCGACTTCGGTGACGCGGTACGGGACGCTGCCGAGCCGCTGAAGCTGCGGCACCGGGTAGTACGCGTCGGAGTGGACGGCTTGTACGAGGCGATGCGCGAGGCTCCAGTGAAACTCTCCACGATGGGCCGCAGCCTGGACGAAGACCGCGCGTACTTCGAGGCCGCCGCCGCAGCCGGCCGCCACGCAGCCGCCCTGATCGACCGCCCATGATCATCACCGCGGCCAGCTTCCCGATGCCGACCCGGATCAAGCGGGCGAACAATCCGGCCGAGTGGGACCAGCAGGCCCGCTTCGCCGACCTCCAGGCCGCGGCGGCCAATCAAGCGCTCGGCCGGCTGGGCAGCACCCTCGACGGGCTGCAGCCGGCGATGCGGCCGATGGCGTTCCTGCAGCTCTACCGGGACCTGGCGCAATGGCGCTACGAGCTGGCCAACCGGCCGGAAGGAAGACGTCCGAACTCCGAGCCCGAATGGTTCCGCCGGCGCATCGCGGACGACACCATCCGGGACTCCTTCGGGCGCGGACTGCTCAGCGAAGGCAGCCAGATGCGTCCCGAGCGCGGGGAGCTGCTACCCGGCACCGAGACGCCCGCCAGCCGCCAGTCCGCACGGCTGGGCGAGCTGATCGAGAACCGGTTCGCCTATGAAGCGCCGGCCTTCGAAGTGCTCCAGAACCGGGTCACGCTGCCGGACGGCGCCACCATGCCCGGCAATCTGCTACTCCGCGGCGGCGCGGCTGCCCGTGAGTACGGGATGACCAAACCCGTCGACGGCTTCTACTGCACTCTCACCGGCCTCGACGCCGACCGCTCTGTTCTGCAACGTGAGGCGTTCGGACTGCTCGCCGACCTGGAAAACCAGCGCGCGGCCGGACGCACCGACCTGGTCGACGATCCGGACGCGCAACTCGCCTTCACCACTGCCGAGTACTACCTGTACCAGGGACCGGAGTACGTCCGCGGCGGCGACGCGATGATCCGGACCCTGCTGGTCACCGCCCACGCCCGCATCTTCGACGCAGCCGTCAAACTCCCCGAGGACATCGACGTGATGGCGTACGTAGCCGGCCAACGCGCCTTCAACGAGCACGTCGCCGCCAACCAGTCGATCCTCGCGCGCACCACCCCGGAAACCATCCCCCAGCAAACCGCCGCACCTCGCCCGCAGCGCCGCTCGACCAGCCTCGAGCGGTAGGTTCGGCCCGGCTGAGCGGTAGATCCAGCTCTACCTGGAGTGGGGTCGCAGCACTCCTGATCTGGGGGGCGCGCGCGGCGACAGTAGTGGTATGACCAGCACCAAGCACCGCCACCTGACGATCCACGACGTAGTCCGGCCAGAGCCCCCGCTGGCCGTACGCGGCGCGATCACGCTCTGGTTCACCGCCATCGGCGCCGGGGTGGCCGAATCGGTTCTCGGTGCGCTCGGAGCGATCGGTGACGGCACACCGGTCTTCGGACTGCTCTTCCAGCTCGCCTTCCGCGCGATCGTGTACGGCGGACTGTTCGTCGTCGTCGACCGGTATTTCCGGCCCGGTGTGGCATGGGCCCGTTGGTTGCTGGCCGGACTGCTCGGTACGGTCGGGATCGCCTCGTTGCTGGTCGGGCCGGTCGACTGGCTACTGCACAACGGCGACTTCGGCACCGTGCACTGGTCCGCGTCGTTCATCGCCTTCGCGGTCATCCGCTGCGTACACCTCACCGCGGTGATCACCGCGATCCTGCTCAGCTTCCAGCCCGACGCCAACCGCTGGTTCAGCCACCGCGCCGTCCGGCGCACCCGCTGAGACAGACCAAAGGACCGGCTCCTGTCGTGGAGCCGGTCCTTCGGGGTGTTCGGAGTTACTGCCCGGTCTGCTTCGGGGCCGGGAACGCGTTCAGGATGTCGATCACGGCGAAGGCGTTGATCGCCTTGCCGGCCTGGTCCTTCGACGGCGGGAGCTCGACCAGGACGCGGCTGCCGACCGGGATGCCGGCCAGGCCGTCCAGCGAGCCGGTCTGACCGGTCGGGCTCGGGCCGACCTGGAGCTGGTCGGTCGGGGCGCCCGGCTGCGCGGGCTGACCGTTGGCGGCCGGCTGACCGTCCCAGGTGCTGGCCTGCTTCTTGCCGGCGTAGTCGTACACGACGTAGCGGCCGACCAGCTGGCTGCCCTTCTCGATCGGCTTGCCCTTGCCGAGCGCGAACACGACCGGCTTGCCCGGCTTCGCCGGCGGCTTGGTGCCGGCGTCCACGGTCACCTTCGGCTCGGCGTTCAGCGGGCCGCTGACCTTGATCTTGGTCGGGGTCGACGGGGTCACCGGGTTCGCGTCCAGCGGCGTGTTGTTCGCGGCCGCGCCGACCAGGTCGACGACGAAGATCAGCGTGTCGTCGCCCTTGATCCCGGCCTTCTCGTTGCCGGCCGACTTGTAGCCCTTGTCGGACGGGATCGAGAGCAGCACCCGGCTGCCGATCTTCTTGCCGACCAGGCCCTCGTCCCAGCCGGAGATGACGCCACCGACGCCGATCGGGAACGACGACGGCGCGCCGCGGTCGTACGAGTTGTCGAAGACCTTGCCGTCGCGCCAGATCTGGCCGATGTAGTTCGCGGTGAGCAGCTCGCCCTTCTTCACCTCGGGCCCGTCGCCCTGCTTCAGCACCTCGGAGACGAGCTGCGTGTCCGGGTCACCGTCGCGGTGCGTGATGGTCGGCTTCTGCCCGAAGTCCGCGGTCACCTTGATCCCGGCGGCGCCGAAATCGTCCTTCTTGCTCGACCCGCACGCCACCAGGGACGCCCCCAGCGCCGCGACCACGGCCAGACTCAACAACTTGCGCACGAACCAGCACCTCGAACCATCCCGGCGCGCGATGCGCCGCTTGCCTCTCCGGTCAACAACGCGGGCCAGCCTAGCTTGCGGGTTCAACCGGGAGGCTGGGCGGTCGCGTCACCGTTGCGTCACACCACGTACAGTCACCTGCCGGCGCGCGTCACGATTGCGCCGGCAGGCTCGAACGCGGTCAGCGCGGCTTCGTCAGGCGGAAGAGCCTCGCCATGCCAGGAGCCAGCTGCACCGGAAGGTTGCCTCCGCTCGTACGGACAGGGGTGTATTCGCGTGACGCCGGCTTGAACTCAGCCGCTCGCACACCGGCGCCCAAGGTCAGGGATGAGGTCGCCGCCGCGGAGTAGCTGCGGTTCGTCACCAGTAGCCAGCGGTGGGGTTGGTTGCCGTGTCCGGCACGGAACCGGCTCACGATGACAGCCGAACCCTGGGCGCCGGCGATCCAGGCGTCCGCGGTGAAGCCCGCCGCACCGGCCGGCAGGTCCGGCTCGTTCGCGTGCGTGACAGTCTCCGAAACCAGCGGCAGCAGTTCGGCGCCGACGGTGGCCAGATGAGTACGGTTGATCTTCTGCGCCGAGTAGTAGAGCGGCGTACGCTCGCCGGCCTTGCTGATCAGCGCCTCGATGTACTCGTCGTACTTCGGCGTCCAGTACGTGAAGTACTGGATGCCCTTCGCCCCGTACGCGAGGTTCACGTTGATCTGCCAGAACAGATCGGCCTCGCTCGGCAACCGGTACCGGTTGTGCTCGCAGCTGAGGATGAACGCCCAGGTCGGCAGCCCGCTGGCCAGGGACTTGTTCCGGACCGCCGCCAGGTTGATGAAGAAGTCCGGGGTGGTGCCATCCGGCTTCAGCACGGAGTAGTGGTCGTAGGAGATGTACTGCGGGTCGGCCTCGTCGACGTAGCGATCGAGATAGGCCTCGTACGTCGGCGCGCCCAGCTGCTGCGCGTTCGCATAGGTCGGGAACAGGTTGACGTACGGCAGCTTCGTCGGCGCGGCGCGGCGGATCTGCGCGGCCACCTTTCCGAGGTTGGGGAAGACGCCGGCGTTGGGCTCGTCCCACAGGTAGAAGCCGGCCCACGCCGGGTACCGCCGGTAGTCCGCGACCACCGAGTCGACCACCCGGCCCCACTGCTCCGGCGGCTGCTGGTTGTAGATGTTGACGAGTCGTTCGTCGGTGGCGAGCCAGCTGAGCCCGGCCTGCTCGGCGAGCCGCAGCACCCGGCCCTGAAACTCCGCGGTCTGCGGCTGCTCGACGGAGGTCGCGAAGGTGAACCCCGCGTCGGTCACCTCCCGGTAGCGCGCAAGCGTCGTCTGCTCCGCCGGCGGCGGCACCCACAGCCCGACCGGGAAGGTCGATCCGCTGAGCAGCTCCGGCGTGGGCCCGGCCGGCCCTGTCCGGGCGGTAGTGCTGGCGGTGGTGGGGTCGGCTCCGCCGGTAGTAGGTGCGTCGGCTCCGCCTGCGTACGCGGTGGCGGCGGTCAGCGAACCCAGTGCCATCGCCCCTGCGCCTGCCCCGGTCAGCTGCAGGAGCTTCCGGCGACTCAGCGCGTCCGAGCGGCCTGCCTCGGTCGGTTCCAAGGTCATGGTTGACGTCCTTCCGGAGAATGAATCGTTTCATGTCATCCGGCGGATCCCCTGAACTGATCCGCCGGGCCTGCAATCGAGTATTCGCCAATGCGCACAACTGCGACAAGACGTCGCCCTACGTGCACTTGCAATCACCCTGGCCACAACCGGACACCCCTCCCACCCAAAGGGCAGCACACAGTGACCGCGACGAGTTGCCGGACCGCGAACAGACCACGGGGACCGTAAACAGCTGACCAGCTGTCCGCGGTCCCCGTCAGATGGGCTAACCCGTACGCCCTACATGCTGGAGATGAGCTTTTCGACTCGTTCGTCGTGGGACTTGAAGGGGTCCTTGCAGAGGACGGTGCGCTGGGCCTGGTCGTTCAGTTTGAGGTGGACCCAGTCGACGGTGAAGTCGCGACGGCGCTCCTGGGCGCGCTTGATGAACTCGCCGCGCAGCCGTGCCCGCGTCGTCTGTGGCGGCACCGACTTGGCCTCGAACACCCGCAGGTCGTCGACGACCCGCGTGACGGCGCCCTTCCGCTCGAGCAGGTAGTACAGCCCGCGCGGCCGGTGGATGTCGTGGTACGCCAGGTCGAGCTGCGCCACCCGCGGCGACGCCAGGCCGAGGTTGTTCTGCGCGCGGTACCGCTCGATCAGCCGGTACTTGATCACCCAGTCGATCTCGCGCTCGATCCCGGTCAGGTCGCCGGACTCGATCGCCTTCAGCGTCCGCTCCCACAACGACAGCGCCCGCTCGACGGCCGGTGTGCCCAGCTCGCGGCGGTCGACGAAGTCGCGCGCCTTGGTCAGGTACTCGGTCTGGATGTCCAGCGCCGACGCCTCGCGCCCGTTCGCCAGCCGGACCTCGCGGCGGCCGGTCATGTCGTGGCTGATCTCGCGGATCGCCCGGATCGGGTTGTCCAGGGTCAGGTCGCGCATCACGATGCCGGCCTCGATCATCCGCAGCACCAAGTCGGTGCTGGCCACCTTGAGCAGCATGGTGGTCTCGGACATGTTCGAGTCGCCGACGATCACGTGCAGCCGGCGGAACCGCTCGGCGTCCGCGTGCGGCTCGTCGCGGGTGTTGATGATCGGCCGGGACCGGGTGGTCGCGCTGGAGACCCCTTCCCAGATGTGCTCGGCCCGCTGCGACACCGAGTACACGGCACCGCGCGGCGTCTGCAGCACCTTGCCGGCGCCGCAGATCAGCTGCCGGGTGACCAGGAACGGGATCAGCACGTCGGCGAGCTTGGCGAAGTCGCCGTGCCGCGAGACCAGGTAGTTCTCGTGGCAGCCGTAGCTGTTGCCGGCCGAGTCGGTGTTGTTCTTGAACAGGTAGACGTCGCCGAAGATGCCTTCGTCGTGCAGCCGCTTCTGCGCGTCGACCAGCAGTCCCTCGAGGATCCGCTCACCGGCCTTGTCGTGCGCGATCAGGTCGGTGACCGAGTCGCACTCACCGGTCGCGTACTCCGGGTGGGAGCCCACGTCGAGGTAGAGCCGGGCCCCGTTGCGGAGGAACACGTTGCTGCTCCGCCCCCAGGACACGACCCGCCGAAACAGATACCGCGCCACCTCGTCCGGGGTCAGTCGCCGCTGCCCGCGGAACGTACAGGTGACGCCGTACTCGTTCTCCAGACCGAAGATTCGCCGGTTCACATCACCCACACTACGGCGCCCCTCCGACAACCGTCCCCTGTCTCAGGCGCGCCGTCCCCGGCGTTACCCCTTTGATGCTCTCCACCCGGGGCTTGAACTCCAGGTGGAGATGCGGTCACACCTGCTGACCGAGCCGCCGGAGCCTGTCAGCGTCGGCACATGAGACGACGCACCTTCCTCACCACAACCGCCGGCGCAGTGGCCGCCGCCATTCCCCTGCAGGCCTCGGCCGCGACCACTGATCTGAAGCTGCGGCTACCGGCTCCGACCGGTCCCTGGCGTGTCGGTACCACCACCCGCGCACTTACCGACACCGACCGCAAGGACCCGTGGAACGGTGCCGCGACCCGAGAGCTCGCACTCACCGTCTTCTACCCAGCATCAGGCGTACGCGGCCACTGTCGCGGTCCCCAACTCGCACCAGCCGGGGCGGAGGTGTTCAAGGGCTTGGACGCCGGACTGCTCCACCCGGAGCTCCCAACCAGTGGAGTGAACTGGGCAGCCACACTGACCCACTCGTACGTAGATGCACCCGCTGCACCCGGCCGCCGGCCCACGCTGCTCTACAGCCCAGGCGGAGCAGACCCACGCACCATCGGCACATCAGTGGCCGAAGACCTGGCCAGTCACGGCTTCATAGTCGTGACAGTCGACCACCCTGGTGAAGCCAGCGAGGTCGTGTTCCCGGACGGGCGGCTGCGGGTCATCGAGATCGCACCGGATGTACAGACGGACCCAGTGCAGTCCCGCATCATGATGGACACGCGCTTCGCGGACCTGCGGTTCGTACTCGACCACCTGTCCGATTTGCACCTACCGATCGACCTCCGCCGGGTGGGTTGCTACGGACACTCAGCCGGCGGTGCGACAGCTGCGGTGGCGCTGGAGCACCCGCTGGTACGAGCGGCGATCAACTTGGAGGGCTACCTGGACACGCTGGACGGTGAGCTCTACCCGATCGCCCAGCACGGTACCGAGAAACCACTGCTGCTAGCAGGTACGGACGGCTTCCGGGATGCACGGTTTGACCGGACCTGGTCTGCTCTGATGGCGCATGGTGGACCAGTGCGCCGTGTACAGCTCTCGCGTGCGAACCACTGGATCTGGACCGACTACGCCGCCTTCGCTCCGCAACTGCAGCACGCCGGCCTGATGACTACGGCCGCCCGCACCAAGCTGGTCGGTACTGCACCACACGCGAGCCACACCGTACGGCGCCTGATCCGCGAGTTCTTTCTGAACCCAAAGGCACCGAAGCTGTACAGCAAGTGACCGTCATTGCCTGGTGGACATCCGGTGCCACACTGGAATTCATCAGGCATGCGGAACTTGCACTGCGGGGGTAGGACGTGAGCCGGACCCGAGTGGCGATAGCGGACGACGACGTACTGCTGCGTGAAGGTCTGGCCAGCCTGTTGGACCGGTCCGGTTTCAGCGTGCTCGGTACGGCAGGCGACGGCCCCGAACTGCTGGAGATGGTCCGCGAACAGGCGCCTGACCTGGTCATCGTCGACATCCGGATGCCACCAGGACATGCCACCGAAGGACTCGACACCGCGGACGTGATCCGCCGCGAGTACCCAGAGACAGCGGTACTACTGCTGTCGGCGCACGTAGAGGTGGAGCATGCCCTGCAACTGATGGGGGCCGGGCATGGTGTGGGGTACCTGCTCAAGAGCCGGGTCACGGATGTCGAGGAGTTCCTGGAGAGTCTGCGCCGTGTTGCACGAGGTGGCTCGGTGGTCGATCCGGCGGTGGTGCAGGAACTGGTCGACACGCAACACCGCAACGACCCGCTGTCCGCACTGAGCGAGCGCGAGCGACAGGTGCTGTCGCTAGTCGCGGAGGGTCGCTCCAACGCCGGTGTGGCTCGCCGCTTGTGGGTTACCGAAGGAACAGTGGAGAAGCACGTCCGTAGCATTCTCACCAAGCTGGACCTCCCGGAGACCGACGACGACCACCGGCGCGTACTGGCCGTGCTGATGTTCCTAGGCGGACGCCAGTGACCGTCAGCTTCGGGGCAAGAGGCGGAGTCTCGCGGCGAGTGGTGACCGCGAGCGGGCTGCTGATGGTGCTCGTCGGATCGGGGTTTGTGGTGCTGCTGATCTCGGTGCAGGGGCTGCGTACCTCGGAGCAGCAGACTCAGCACACCGGAATCGTGCTCGCCAACGCGCATCAGGTGGAGAGCCTGGTGAGCGATCTGGCCACCGGACAGCGTGACTTCGTCATCACCGGCCAGGAGAAGCTCCTGCAGCCGTGGCGCGACGCGGCGGTTCAGCTGCCTGCACAGACGTCGACGCTGGAACGGCTGGTGGCCGACAACCCCGACCAGGTCGCCCAGGCGCACGAGGCCAACCAGCGCATCACGTCGTACCTGCTGGACTACTCGCTGCCTGCGATCGAAGCGGCCCGGCAGGACCCAGACTCGGCGAGGTCCGTGGCGGTGACGGCCGAGGGCACCAACCGGATCGCGGCCATCGGTTCGGTGCTGGACACCTTGATCAGGTCCGAGCAGCAGTTGTCCACGACCCAGCAGCAGAAGACCGACATGATCGCCAACCGGGCAGTGGTGGCAGCGGTGATGGGGCTGGCCGGCACCGTCGTCCTCGTGCTCGGCTTCGCGGTGTACCTGACCCGCGCGATCGTCCGCCCGGTCCGGGTCACGGCCGAGATGGCGAACCGGCTGGCCGCGGGCGACCTCGCCGTCCGGGTCCCCGAGACCGGCGTCGGCGAGATCCGTACGCTGGAGCGGACGTTCAACACGATGGCCGGTTCGCTCGGGGCGGCGAGTGCCGACCTGGCCGCGTCCCGGGCCCGGATCGTCCGGTCGTCCGACGAGACCCGGCGGCGGATCGAACGCGACCTGCACGACGGCATCCAGCAGCGGCTGGTCTCGCTGGCGCTGGACGTCCGCGCGATCCAGGCCGGCAGCCTGAACGGACAGGCCGAGGAACTGGACGACGTCGCCAACGGCCTGACCGCGACCCTCGACGAGGTCCGGGAGCTTGCCCGCGGCATCCATCCCGCGATCCTGTCCCAAGGCGGGATCGGACCGGCCGTGCGGATGCTCGCGCGCCGGTCCAAGGTGCCGGTCGAGGTCCGGATCGACGTCGGCGCCCGGCTCCCGGCACCGATCGAGGCCGCCGCGTACTACGTCGTGTCCGAAGCACTCACCAACACGGCAAAGCACGCCGATGCGTCCGTCGTCCACGTCGTTGTGCGTTTGACGACTGATCGATTGCTGTTGTCCGTACGCGATGACGGGACCGGCGGCGCGGACCCGGCGAAGGGCTCCGGGCTGGTCGGACTCGACGACCGGGTGGCCGCGCTCGGCGGCACGCTGGTGGTCGAAAGCCCTTCCGGACAAGGCACCACGCTGTCCGTCTCGTTGCCGATCGCACTGTAGTACCGCGGGTACTGCAGCAGCAGTACAGGCAGCAGGAATGTACGAGGCGCCAAGCGCTGCGATGCTGGTGCCATGCGGTGCGTGATCGTCGACGACAGCCGCCGCTTCCTGAACGCGGCACGCGGGCTGCTGGTACGCGAAGGCGTGACCGTGGTCGGTACGGCGACCAGTACCGCCGAAGCCACCGACCTGGTCCAGCACCTGCGGCCGGACGTCGTCCTCGTCGACATCGACCTCGGCGGTGAGAGCGGTTTCGAGCTGATCACCAGGTTGTACGCGGCCGGTACGTCGGCGCCGATGATCCTGATCTCCAGTCACGCCGAGCAGGACTACGCGGACCTGATCGCCGCCAGTCCCGCGATCGGTTTCGTCGCCAAGACAAGCCTGTCCGCCGGAGCCATCCGCCGGTTGCTCACCAACGGCTGACCCCGGCGACTGACCCCCAGCCGGCAGCTGATCAGAGAGTCTTGCCGCGCCGGACCACCGCGTCGAACCCGGCCGCCAGCAGCAGTACGGCACCGGTGACGACCCACTCGTAGCCGGACGAGTTCGAACCCTGGATCAGGTCACTCATCCCGTTGATGATCACCGCGACCACCAGGCCACCGAGTACGGCGTCGATCATCCGCCCACGGCCGCCGAACAGCGAGGTACCGCCGATCACCGCGGCACCGACCGCCAGCAGCAGCGTGTTGCCGGCGCCGGCGTTCGACTGCACCGACTGCAGGAGGGACGCCGCGACGAGGCCGGACACGGCCGCCATCCCGGAGCAGATCACGAACACCGAGATCCGGATCCGCGAGACCGCGACCCCACCGCGCCGCGACGCCTCCTCGTTCCCCCCGACGGCATAGACATGCCGCCCGTACCGGGTCCGGCTGAGCACGAAATGCCAGACCACGAACAACACCATCAGCAGGACGACCACCCACGGCTCGCCCTGTGCCTTGCTGCTGAAGAACGCGTTGGTGATCAGGTTCCGGTTCTTCCCCATCTCGTAGGTGAACGCGGCCCCGAGAACAGCCACCCCGAGCACCTTCGAAACGATCACCACGACCGGGGTCGCGGTCAGTCCGTTACGGCGCCGGGCCTGCGCATCACCCAGTTTCACCGCGGCATACCCCAGGACGAACACGCCGAGCAGGGTCCAGCCCAGCCACAACGGCACGAAGCTGTTCTCCAGGTTGATCAGCGGCGACCCGGCCGGCAGGATCACCGAGCCTTGACCACCGACCAGGATCAGGGTCGCCCCCTGGAACGCGAGGAAGGTCGCCAGCGTGATCACGAAGGACGGGATGCCCGCCCTTGACCGCAGCCACCCCATCACGAAGCCGATCGCCAGCCCCGCGGCCAGCGCAGCCAGGATCGCCAGCCACCAGAGCCAGCCGTGCCGCAGCAGCAGCACCGCCATGATCGCCGAGCACAACCCGCCGGTCGTCCCCGCGGACAGGTCGATCTCGCCCAGCAGCAGGACGAAGACCAGGCCCATCGCCATCACGATGATCGGCGCCGCCTGGATCACCAGCGCCTCGAGGTTGTACGCGCTCAGGAAGCCCTGGTGCACGATCGCGAAGAACGCCGTGATCACGATCAGCCCGACCACCGCCGGCGCCGAGCCCAGCTCGCCGCCGCGCAGCCGCGCCACGTACTCCCGGAGGTACTCGGCCAGCGCACTCGGGGCCGGCTGATGCTGGGGTGCCTTCTCGGTCAGGACCGCGTTCACGCCGATGCTCCGATCGACTCGGCCCCCGGCAGACCGAGGTCACCCGACCGGCCGGAGGTGATCAGCTCGACGACCTGCGTCTGGGTCACGTCGGACCGCCGGACCTGGGTGGCCATCCGGCCCAGGAACAGCACTGCGATCGAGTCGGCGACCTGCATCACGTCGTTCATGTTGTGCGACACCAGCACCACCGCCACGCCGCGATCGGCGAGCCGGCGGACCAGTTCCAGCACCTGTTCGGTCTGCGCCACCCCGAGGGCCGCGGTCGGCTCGTCCAGGATCACGATCTTCGAACTCCACAGCACGGACTTGGCGATCGCGACCGTCTGCCGCTGGCCACCGGACAGGCTGGCCACCTTCTGCCGGACCGAACGGACCGTCCGGACCGACAGCGACGTCAGGGTCTCGCGGGCCATCTGCTCCATCGCGTTCTCGTCCAGCGTGTGCAGCCGGCCGACGCGTTCCCGACCGAGGAACATGTTGCCGACGACATCGAGGTTGTCGCACAACGCCAGGTCCTGGTGGACGATCTCGATCCCGAGATGCGCCGCGTCCCGCGGTTCGTGCAGGTGCTGCGCCGTACCGTCGATCAGGACCTCGCCGGTGTCGATCCGGTGGATGCCACCGATGCACTTGACCAGCGTCGACTTGCCCGCCCCGTTGTCCCCGACCAGAGCGGTCACGTCACCGGCCTCGGCGCCGAAGTCCACCGACTTCAGCGCCACGACCGGACCGAACGACTTGCCGATGCCCTGCAGTTCGAGCGTTCTCACGGCGTGTGGATACCGTTCTCGGTGCACAGCTTGCGCAGCGCGGGCGTCGGACACACCGACGCCGCGGTCTCGTACCCGTCCGTCACCGGCAGCGCCACGTTCTTCTTCGTGATCACGGTCGGCGACGCCAGGTACGAAGGAACCTCGCGCCCGGTCGTCGGGTCCTTGATCGTCGCCGGAGCGGTCGGCTTCTGGCCGGACAG
Source organism: Kribbella hippodromi (assembly GCF_039531045.1). NCBI lineage: Bacteria > Bacillati > Actinomycetota > Actinomycetes > Propionibacteriales > Kribbellaceae > Kribbella > Kribbella hippodromi. Next base: position 247,158 of record NZ_BAAAPH010000009.1, read on the forward strand.
GATCTCGCCGGCCAGCTTGATCGCGACGTCCGCCTCACCGGCGACCGGCTTGTAGATCGTGAAGCACTGGGTGCCTTCCATCACGTTGCCCAGACCGCCCGCGGTCGCGTCCTGTCCGGACACCGCCACCTTGCCGGCCAGGTTCTGCGACTTCAGTACGTTGATCACCGACTGCGCCATGGTGTCGTTCGCCACCATCACCGCGCCGAGGGTCGGGTGCTGGCCGAGCATGGTGGTGAACACGGTCTGCGCGGTCGCCGGATCCCAGTTGCCGGTCTGCTCGGCCAGCTTGGTCCAGCCGGTCTGCTTCGACAGCACCGAGTTGTACCCCTGCGCGAACAGGGTGGCGTTGTTGTCGGTCGGCGCGCCGTCGATGTCGACGTACCCGACCGCCGACTTGCCCGTGACCTGCGGACAGGACGTCAGCGCCTTGCCCTGGTCCTCACCGACCTTCACGTTGTCGAACGAGACGTAGTACGCCGCGGACCCACCGGCGGTGAGCCGGTCGTAGTCGATCGTGACCACGTTGTGCTGCTTGGCCAGCGACTCGATCGCCTTGCCGGAGCCGGAGTCGAGGTTCGTCACCAGCAGCACGCCGACACCTTTGTTGATCAGCGCCTGGGCCTGCGACTGCATGGTGGTCGCGCCGCCGTTGGCGTTGTCGATGTAACACGTCAGCTTGTTGTCCGTGCACTGCTTGCGGAGTTCGTTCGGGTCCGCGGACACCCAGCGCGGCGAGGACGCCGTGTCCGGAAGCAGGATGCCGACCTTCGTGTTCGCCGGTGGCGCGCTACTGCCGCCACTCGACGACGAGTTGTTGTTGCTGTTGCCGCAGGCAACAAGACCGGCCAGGAGTGCCAGGGTGGTCCCGGTGAGCGCGACTGCTCTGGATGATGTTCGCATCGGTGCGTCCTTCATGATCGCCGCAGGGTTGTCCTCCCCGCCAGGATGCGTTCCCAGACCCGGTCGCGTCCTCGCAGCAGGCCGCAAAATCCACTGCCCACCAGCGGTACCGGGCCGTACCTGCTAGCAGGGGGTGAGGTCTCCAGACAGCGTTACTGCACCACCGGCCGCCCCGCGCGATGGTGCGGATATGGCCATTTCCGCTGCACAACCCTCCGCACAGCAGAGCCGGCCCGGACTGAAGCGCGACATCGGTTTCGTCGGGCTGATCTGGGCGTCGGAGGGATCGATCATCGGCTCCGGCTGGTTGTTCGGTGCGCAAGGCGCCCTGGCGACCGCAGGACCCGCGGCGATCATCTCGTGGGTCATCGGTGGTGTCGCGATCACCATCCTGGCGCTGACGCACGCCGAGCTGGGCGGGATGTACCCGGTCTCCGGCGGCACCGCGCGCTTCCCGCACTACGCGTTCGGTGGTGCCGCCGGCGCCTCGTTCGGCTGGTTCTCCTGGCTGCAGGCCGCGACCGTGGCGCCGATCGAGGTGCTCGCGATGATCACCTACGGCCAGCACTACTCGTTCGGTCACGGCTGGCTGGTGACGAAGAACGGCCAGCACGTCCTGACCGGGAGCGGCATCGTCGTCGCGGTCGTCCTGATGGCGGCCATCACGGCGATCAACTTCCTCAGCATCCGGTTGCTGGCCCGGACCAACAGTGTGGCGACCTGGTGGAAGGTGGGCATTCCCCTGCTGACCATCTTCGTACTGGCGATCGCCCAGTTCCACGGCAGCAACTTCACCGCGGCCGACGGCTTCAACCCGTACGGGGCCAAGGGCATCCTGGGCGCGGTGTCGACCAGCGGCATCATCTTCGCCCTGCTCGGGTTCGAGCAGGCCGACCAGCTGGCCGGTGAGAGCAGCAACCCGAAACGCGACATCCCGCGGGCGGTGATCGGGTCGATCGTGATCGGCGCGATCATCTACATCCTGCTGCAGGTCGTGTTCCTGGCCGCACTGCCGGCCGACCAGGTCAAGGGCACCTGGGCGACCGCCGCGTTCACCACGCTGACCGGGCCGTTCGCACAGGTCGCGACGCTGGCAAGTCTCGGCTGGCTGGCGACGATCCTCTACCTGGACGCGATCATCTCGCCAGGTGGTACCGGCCTGATCTACATCACGGGCAGTTCGCGGGTCTCGTACGGGCTGAGCCGCAACGGGTACGTACCGTCGGTGTTCGAGCGGACCAACCGCCGCGGCGTACCGTGGGTCGGGCTGATCGCCGCGTTCGTCATCGGCTGCGTCTGCTTCCTGCCGTTCCCGAGCTGGCGGTCGCTGGTCGGGTTGATCACCAGCGCGAGCGTGCTGATGTACGCCGGTGCGCCGTTGTCCCTCGGCGTGTTCCGGAACCGGCTGCCCGCCGCGCACCGCCCGTACCGGCTGCCCGGTGCGACCTGGCTGTCGCCGCTGGCGTTCGTGGTCGCCAACCTGCTGATCCTGTGGTCGGGCTGGGACACCGACTGGAAGCTCGGCATCGCGATCCTGATCGGGTACGTCATCCTGATCGGCAACCGGGTGTTCAAGCTGAACCCGATCACCCCGCAACTCGACCTCCGCGCCGCGCAGTGGCTGCCGGTGTACCTGGTCGGGATGGGCCTGATCGTGTACCTGAGCGACTTCGGGCCACTCAAGCACCCGTGGTTCCCGCTCTGGTGGGACATCCTCGCGGTAGCCGTCTTCAGCCTGATCATCTACTTCTGGGCCATGGCCGTAGCACTCCCGGCCGACCGCATCCAAACGATGATCGACCAGGTCGTCGTCCCCGAGGAAGCCACCCTGCAGCCGTAGGTTGGCCCCTCAGATGGCGGGTTGCCCCCTCGGATTCTCAGGGGGCAACCCGTCATCTGAGGGGCTAGCGTTTCAGAGATCGACCAAGTCCAGCAGTTGGCCGAGTTCTTTCGGGTCGAGGTCGCGCAGTTCGCCGGTGTGGAGGTTGCCGCGGCGTACGGGGCCGATCGCGGTGCGGGTCAGCCGCTTCACCGGGTGGCCGACCGCGTCGAACATCCGGCGTACGATCCGGTTGCGGCCCTCGTGCAAGGACATCTCGATCAACGTACGCCCCGGGACCGTGGAGACGACCTTCACCGTGTCGGCGCGGGCTGGACCGTCTTCCAGGTCGACGCCGTCCAGCAGGCGGCGCAGGGCGGCCGGTTTCACGTTGCCGTCCACCTCGGCGACGTACGTTTTGGACACCTCGTACGACGGGTGCGCCAGGCGGTGCGCGAACTCACCGTGATTGGTGAGCAGCAACAACCCTTCCGTATCGGTGTCCAGCCGGCCGATGTGGAACAGCCGCTCCGGGCGATCCTGTACATAGTCGGTGATGCACGGGCGTCCTTGCGGATCGGACATCGTGGTGACGACACCACGTGGTTTGTTGAGTACCAGGTAAACGTTCGCACTGACCGGCGGAATCCGCTCCCCGTCGACCCGGATCACCGCAACCTCAGGATCGACCCGCACCCCGAACTCGGTCACCACCCGCCCGTCGACCTCGACGCGCCCTTCCTCGATCAGCAACTCCGCATTCCGCCGCGAAGCCACCCCCGCCCGAGCCAGCACCTTCTGCAACCGAACCCCGTCACCCGAACCACGCGCCTCATCCCCCATCCCGCACCCCATCCACCCGCCCAGCCGACTCGATCAAATCCCCATCAACCCCGGCAGTACGCCCCGCGCTGTGCTCGTCCTCCGCGACGCTCACCGCATCCCCAACCTCACCACCGGTCGGCTCCCCAGCAACCAGATCCCCGTCGATCCCGCGGTCGCTCACACCAGCGTCCGGCTCGGCATCGGGTCCGTCCTCACCGGCGATCTCGTCCTCGGCAACATCATCCGCGCCGTCACCGCGTACGCAATCCGCGCCCTCGTCCGCGAGCCCACCGCCGGCCGCGGCGTCATCGCCTTCACCGACGCCATCGCCGTCAGAACCAGCGCCCTGGGGGACATCCCCTCCCCCTTCACCAGCTGCATCACCCGCTGCTTCACCGGCCGGATCACCGAGTGCGTCATCAGGGGTCTCGTCGGAACCTTCAGCCGAAGGGCTCTCGGAGGTGAGCGTCGGTTGTTCGCCAGTCTGGTCCGGCTCGGTCTGATCGGACTCGACGTCCGCAGGTGCTTCAGGCAGTGCTTGGGCGGCCAGTTCTTCTTCTATGTCGTCCATTTCGGGCAGATACGGAGCGAGTTCCGGAAGGTCGTCGAGGGACTGCATTCCCATCCGTTCCAGGAAGTACGTGCTGGTGCGGTACAACGTCGCCTGGGATTCGGTATCAGCACCGGCTTCTTCGACCAGACCGCGGGCGACGAGCGTACGCATCACCCCGTCGACGTTCACGCCCCGGATCGCCGAGACCCGCGCGCGGCTGACCGGCTGCTTGTACGCGACCACCGCGAGCGTCTCCAGCGCCGCCTGGGTCAGCCGCGCCTGCTGCCCGTCGAGGACAAAGCGTTCGACGTACGCCGCGGCTTCGGCGCGGGTGTAGTACCGCCAGCCACCGCCCACCTCACGCAGGTCAAACCCACGCCCCTGCTCGGTGTACTCAGCCGACAACCCCGCCAGCGCCTCCGCCACATCCCCCACCGGCCGCCCCACCGCCCGCGCCAACGTCAACACCGGCAACGGCTCATCCGTAACCATCAAAATAGCTTCAAGCGCCCGCCGCATCGTCCCGTCATCAACAACCCCCTCATCCCCCACCACCAGAGCAGTCTGCCCCTCCCCCTCCACAACAGCCGCCCCCTCAACCTCATCCCCCGCGCCCGTGTCGGGCGCTTCAGCCAGGTCGTCGGTGCCTGCGTCGCTTGCTCCGGTGGTGTCAGCGGAGGTGTTCGGCGAGTCCCCGGTCACCCCATCGCCAGACAACTCACCCGCCTCGTCCGTCGCGCCGCTTGCCGACGGAGCTATCTCGCCGGGCGCGGCGCTCGCCGACAGAACTGTCTCGTCCGGGGTGGTTGACGACGTGTCCGTCGCGTCGGAGGTGGCGGTCGGCGCGGCTGCCTCGTCGGGGGCGGTTGACGACGTGTGTGTCGCGTCGGGGGTGGTGGTTGGCGCGGCTGTCTCGTCCGGGGCGGCGGGTGTGGGGGTGGGGTCGGGGTTGGTCACTGGTCCGCCGTCTCGGAGTTGGCTGGGTCGGTGGTGGATGGGCCGGGGCTGGATGGGCCGGGGGTGGATGCGGTGAAGTCCGCTGCAGTGACGTTTGCCGCAGCGGCGCCTGCTCGGAGTTCGTCTGCACGGCCGGCGCCTGCTGAGGGATCGTCTGCACGGCCGGCGTCTGCTCGGGGTTCGTCTGTTCGGCTGCTGTGTGCCGCCGAGCCTTCTGGCGGGGAATCGTCTTCGGGGGCGGTGTGGCTTTCGCCTGGTTCCAGGAAGTCTTGGTCGTCGGAGACCTGGGGGGCTTCGCCGGACTCGTCAGCCGGTTTGAGGAGTTCGTCGAACTCGTCGCTGACCGCGATCGCCCCTTCGTCGGTGCCGGTCCAGCGGATGGTCAGCTCGCCCAGCGGCGTCACCTGGTCGAACGTCACAGCCGCCTCGCGAAACAGCTCGAGCAGCGCCAAGAACCGGCAAACAGTAGTGACAGTGTCAGGTGAATCAGCGACAAGGGACCGGAAGGTCGCGCTGCGCTGCCGGCGGAGGCGGTCGACAATCACCTCGGCCTGTTCGCGGACCGTGACGGCCGGCGCGTGCAGGTGCGCCAGCGACACCCCCGGGGGTACGTCGTTCCTGGGCGCCATCGCCTTCGCGGCCAGCGCCGCCAACTCGGCCGGATCGATCCCGAGCAGCACCTCCGGCAACAGCTCCGCGAACCGCGGCTCGACGCCGACCGCCCGCGGGAACCGCCGCGACTCGTGCTCCATCCGGTCCTTGACCAGCGCCGCGATCTGCTTGAACGCCCGGTACTGCAGCAGCCGCGCGAACAGCAGGTCGCGCGCCTCCAGCAACGCCAGGTCCTCGTCGTCCTCGACCTCGCCCTTGGGCAGCAACCGCGCCGCCTTCAGGTCGAGCAGCGTGGCCGCGATCAGCAGGAACTCCGACGTCTGGTCGAGGTCCCACTCGGAGCCGAGCGCCTTGATGTGCGCGATGAAGTCGTCGGTGATGACCGACAGCGCGATCTCGGTGATGTCCAGCTTGTGCTTGCTGATCAGCTGCAGCAGCAGGTCGAACGGACCCTCGAAGTTGACCAGATGGACACTGAACCCCTTGCCCTCGGCAACTGCCGGGAGCTCCTCGGCGCCGGCGGGCGGGTCCGAGGACACCGTCACTCCGACGCCTTCAGCCGCCGTACCAGCACCGAGTCCGGTCCGTGGTCGACGAAGTCGGCGAGCAGCACGTCGATCGCCTCCCGGACGATCCGGCCCCGGTCGGCGTTCAGGCCGTGCTCCTCGCGGAGCGCGAGTCTGGTCTTCTCCAAACCGATCAGCTCTTCTTCGGTCACGTACACGGTGATCTTCGTGTCGTGCCGAATTCGACCACTTGACTTACGTTCGTCGACGACGGCCGTACGGGACCGGACGGTGGTCGCCGGCCCGTCAGTGGTGGTGCGCTTCTCGGGTTGGGTCTGCTTCGGTGCCGCACCCCCGAAGAGTTCACTGGCACCTGGCAGGCTCACCCGGCGGGACAACGCGCCAGCACCTCCTTGGCGAGATCGCGGTACTGGGAGGCCGCGCTCGATGACGGGGCGTACGTGGTGATCGGTTCGCCGACGACAGTCGTCTCGGGGAATTTCACGGTACGCCGGATGACGGTGTGGAAGACGCGTTCGTCGAAGGCCTGGACCACCCGGTCCAGTACCTCCCGGGCGTGCGTCGTACGCCCGTCGAACATGGTGCCGAGGATGCCGACGATCTCCAGCTTCGGGTTCAGCCGGTCCTGGACCTTGGCGATCGTGTCGGTCAGCATCGCCAGCCCGCGGAGCGCGAAGAACTCACACTCCAGCGGTACCACGATGCCGTTCGACGCGGTCAGCGCGTTCACCGTGAGCAGACCGAGCGACGGGGCGCAGTCGATCAGGATCACGTCGTAGAGCGGGATGATCGGGTCCAGGACGCGCTGCAGCGTGTACTCGCGGGCGACCTCCTGGACCAGTTGCACTTCGGCGGCGGACAGGTCGATGTTGGCCGGCAGCAGGTCGAGGTTCTCCACCCGGGTCGGCTGGATCACCTCGTCGGCGGTGATGTCGCGCTGCATCAGCAGGTTGTACACCGACAGCTCGAGGTCGTGCGGCTGGACGCCGAGGCCGATCGACGCGGACCCCTGCGGGTCGAAGTCGATCAGCAGCACCTTGCGACCGGTCTCGGCGATCGCCGCGCCGAGGTTGATCGTCGTGGTGGTCTTGCCGACGCCGCCCTTCTGGTTGCACATCGCGATGACCTGCGCCGGTCCGGTCTTGGTCGGCGGCAACGGTTCCGGTAGGTCCGGCAGCGGCCGGCCGGTCGGTCCGATCTTGTGACGCGGACCGTTGGGGTCGTTCACGGGTGCGAGGTCCTCCGCGGTGAGCTTGGCCGTCGGCTTCGGCATCTCCGCATAGTTGTCGGGCAGGGCCCGGGCCGGCGGCTGGGCCGGTCGTTCCGGGCTGATCCCTGGGTTGCTGGTCGGGCTGGGTGGCGCGCTGATCGGCTGGACCTGCTCCGGGGCGGAAAACTGCTCCGGCAGGCGGCCCATCTCGTTCTCGGTGCCCGGGAATGTCGACTCGTTCATGACTCGTCAAACCTTTCAACCGATACGGGCGATCCCAGCGACTGTAAGCGTGCATTCAAGCACTCTCAACCAGCCACTCCGCACCGGGGTCGGGTGGTTTGTCGACAAAGCTCCGAACGAGGCCGCTCACCCTCCCGGAGTAACCAACCGTCACCAGATAATCGCACACCGTCCCCAACCCCCAGCACGGGGGTCCACCCTCAGCAGCTCGACAGTACGTATACGCCCACTACGGGCAGCCACCCGCCCGCCTGAGCGTGCGGGTGTGCGCGCCGGACCCACACCTCCTGTCGAGCTGCCGCTGAATCATTGGCCGGGCCGCTCGGGTTGTCTTGGTGCGTCAGGCTCCGCGGGGGCCTGGGGTGGAGCCGGGGCGCTCCCCGGGCCGCGTACCCGGCTGCCGGGCCGCCGGCCGCGCCGGGGTTCCCGGCGCCGACGTTCCCGGTGCCGGTTGGGTGTTCGCCGCCGGGCGGCCGGTTGGCTGGGTGGTGCCGGGGACGAAGGCGGCTTTGACTGCCGCGTCGAGGGCGGGATCCTGCCCAGTCGGCACCGCCTGCTCCGGTGCTGCCTGCTCCGGTGCTGTCGGCTCCAGTCCGGTCGGCTCCGGTGCTGTCTGGGCTGGGGTGGGCTGGGTTGTGGGCTCGGGTTGGGTGGGTGGTTCGGGGAGGTGGATGTGCCATTCTTCGGCTCGGGTGGTGGCTGCGGTGGCTATTTCGGCGCCTACCTGGTGTGGGGAAAGGGTTGCTGGTTCGTCGGGGTAGCCGTAGTGCTCCATGAACGTGTCCAGCATCCGGTAGCGGACCTGTGCGGTCGCGCGGGCCCGCTCCCGTTCGCCGACTTGTTCCAGGGCGGCGTCGGGGACCAGTAGCTGACGGGCGACCGTCCACTGGTCGTCTTCTTGCCCCAAGCTCAGGTCGCCGGCCGCACAGAGCCGGTCCAGCACCTCGTCGTGCGGACGCCCGGTCCGCTCGCTGATCGCCTGGGCCAGCCCGTCAGCCATCTCACCCTGGAACCCGTACGGCAGCTGGTCCTCGTCACCCGGCTCCATCGGCCGGCCAAGCGCGGCCGTGACCTCAGGCAGCCGTTGCCGGACCCACGCCCGCGCTACACCGTCCCCCAACGTTCGACGCGCTGACGGCGAGTTGGTACGCGGCTCGTAGTTCTCGTCCCCGGCCGCCTCCAGCAGAGCACTCCCGACACCGGCAACGAACTCCCGACGGTCACCACCCTGCTCAGCTTGAGTCAGCCACTCACCGACCTGCTCTTCCGTCGGCATCCGGTCCGGTATCAGCCCTCGCAGTACCGCGCGCGCCTCGGCGACCTGTGCCGCCCGCTGCACTTCCTTGGCCCGTGGTGCCTCCACCGCAACAGCCACCGGATCAGCAACATCAACAGCGATCGCGAACACCCGCTCCGCATCAGCTCGCGCCTGCTGCAGCTGCTGCACCCGGGTACCAACCCCAGGCGAAACAGCCCGAAGCTCCGGACCAACAGCGTCAACGAACCGTCGCCTAGCGCTCTGGTACTCACGATGTGCCTCCCCGACATGCTGACGTACGTCGTCCAGCATCAGGTCGGCCATCCGGACAGCCAGGCGGTCGTCCGCGTCCCGAACGACGGAGCGGACCTCCCGCCAGTCTCGGCCGCTGTAGTCAGCCAAGCGGTTGGTCAGGACGTCGATGAACTCCCGGGGCATGGTCGGCACCCACCGAGTATTTCCGGCCGCAGGGGTCAGAGCGCCCGCGGATGCGACGTTGCGTACACCTCCCGCAGCTTGTCGACAGTGACCAGCGTGTACACCTGTGTGGTCGTCACCGATGCATGCCCAAGCAGCTCCTGCACCACCCGGACATCAGCACCGCCGTCGAGCAGGTGCGTCGCGTACGAGTGACGCAGCGTGTGCGGAGAGATCTCTTTCGCGATCCCTGCTCGCCCGGCCGCCCTGCGCAACACAGTCCATGCACTCTGCCGCGACAACCGCCCACCGCGCGCATTGAGGAACAGGGCAGCCGTCCCGCGCCCGCGCGACACCAGATCAGGCCGGCCACGGACCTGGTACGCCGACAACGCCTCCCGCGCGTACGAACCGACGGGTACGACCCGCTCTTTGCTGCCCTTGCCGCGCAGGAGCACCGCCCCGGCGTCCAGATCGATGTCGTCGACGTCCAGCCCGACCGCTTCGGAGATTCGCGCACCGGTGCCGTACAGGAACTCCAGCAGGGCCGCGTCGCGGGTGGCGAGCACAGCGGGCTCTGACTCGGCACCAGCGGCCGCTGCGAGGATTCGCGTGACCTCATCGACCGAGAGGGCCTTGGGCAGTCGCTGCGGCGGCGTAGGGGGCTTCACGGCCGCGGCAGGGTCCACCGCGGTCAGCCCTTCGCGGACGCAGAACTTGTGGAATCCACGCACCGCGACCACTGTCCGCCCAGCGCTGGACGCGGTCAGTGGCGGGTGGTCCGCGTCGCCCTCCCGCAGCCGCATCAGGAAGTCGCTGATGACCGCCTCGGTGATCGGACCGAGCTCGTCGATCCCCACTTCACGGAGGAAGCCGGTGTACCGGCGCAGGTCGCGCCGGTACGACGCCAGCGTGTTGGCGGCCAGGCCGCGTTCCACCGTCAGGTGGTCAAGGTAAGCGCCAACCGCACGGGCGATGCTCAGACCAGCACCTCGTCCAGCTTCAGCTGCGACAGGTCGTGCGCCTCGGCGACCGGACCGTACGTGACGTGGCCGTCGAACGTGTTCAGCCCGAGCGCCAGGCTGTGGTCCTGCTTCAGCGCCTCCCGCCAGCCCAGGTTCGCCAGCTCGATCGCGTACGGCAGCGTCACGTTGGTGAGCGCGTACGTGGACGTGTTCGGCACCGCGCCGGGCATGTTCGCGACGCAGTAGAACAGCGAGTTGTGCACCGCGTACACGGGGTCGGCGTGTGTGGTCGGGCGTGAGTCCTCGAAGCAGCCGCCCTGGTCGATCGCGATGTCGACCAGCACACTGCCCGGCTTCATCCGGCGGACCATGTCGTTGGTGACCAGCTTCGGCGCCTTCGCCCCGACCACCAGCACGGCGCCGATGACCAGATCCGCTTCCAGTACGGCGCGCTCGATCTCGTACGCGTTCGAGGCGATCGTCAGCAGGTGACCCTGGTAGATCTGGTCGGCGAGCCGGAGCCGGGCGATGTTGCGGTCGAACAGCTGCACCTGCGCCTGCATCCCGAGCGCGATGGCGGCCGCGTTCATCCCGGACACGCCGGCGCCAAGAATGACCACGCGAGCCGGGTGTACGCCGGAGACACCGCCGAGCAGCACGCCACGGCCGCCGCCCTGCGCCATCAGGTGGTACGCACCGGACTGCGGTGCCAGCCGGCCGGCCACCTCACTCATCGGCGCGAGCAACGGAAGCGAACCGTCCGGAAGCTGCACGGTCTCGTAGGCGATGCCGGTGATTCCGGAGCGCAGCAGCGCGTCGGTGCAGTCCCGGCTTGCGGCCAGGTGCAGGTACGTGAACAGGACCTGGTCCTTGCGCATCCGGTGGTACTCCTCCGCCACCGGCTCCTTCACCTTCAGCACCAGTTCCGCGTCCGCCCAGACGTCATCCGCGTCCGGCACGATCCGCGCCCCCGCGGCGACGAACTCCTGGTCCGGGATCAGCGAGCCGGCACCGGCCCCCTGCTCGATCAGAACCTCGTGCCCGGTCCGCACGAACTCGTGCACGCCGGACGGGGTGATCGCCACCCGGTACTCGTGGTTCTTGACTTCCTTCGGAACTCCGACCTTCACAACTCGCCCTTCTTTCCCGATCCAGGTGTGCGGCTCACGTCGTTGTGTCCGCGGCCCGGCGCTCGAGGGGTGGTTGCCAGGTCGTTGCCGAGTGTATGCCCGAAGAGGCCATACCACCCGGCCGGATGGTCTGATCGAAAGACCCGCTGACAGCGCAGGAATCCTTGCCGCGCGGGCCGTCCGATTTCGGGCCAGGTTCTTGACCGCTTTCGGGCCAAGTTCTTGACCGGAGAGAGCCGCGCTGAATAACCTGTTCAAAAGCGGTGATTAAAACGTTTCAAAACGCTCTCCTGTGCATCACTGGACAAAAACTGCCCATGCCCGGTCGGCAGCCGGAGCACCTTCAGAGAAGGGATTCGCCATGCGCATCACGAGGTTGAGAGCGGTATCCGGAGCGCTCGCGCTCGCCCTGGGGGCCGTCGGGCTGGCCGGCTGCGGCGGCGCGAAGGACGCCAAGTCCGGTGCCGCGGGCAAACTCGTCTACTGGTCGATGTGGACCGAGGGCGAGGGCCAGCAGAAGGCGATCAAGGCGGCACTCGACAGCTTCAGCGCCGAAACCGGCATCCAGGTCGACGCGCAGTGGGTCGGCCGTGAAGTCGGCAAGCAGGTGATACCGCGGCTGACCGCGGGCAACCCACCGGACCTGGTGGACGGTGGCACCGACCTGCTGACTTCCTACGGCAGTGCGAATCTGCAGAACCTGACCGACGTCTACAAGTCCGAAATCCCGGGCGAGAACATCACCGTCGGCGACTCCCTGATCAAGCCGATGCTGAAAGAGGTCTCCGGGACGGACGGCCCGCGGCTGGCGCCGTACAGCCTGGTCGGGTCGTCGGTTTGGTACAACCAGAAGGTCACGCCCGAGCTCAGCCTGCATCCACCGAAGACCTGGGCCGAGTTCATCAAAGCTCTCGACAAGCTGAAGGCGGCCGGGCGTACGCCGGTGGCGCTCGACGGTGACATCGCCGACTACGACGCGTACTGGGTGCTGTGGGCCCTGATGCGGACCGGCGGCCCGGGCACGATCGCCAACGCCGCCAAGGACCCGTCCGGCCAAGGCTTCGAAACTCCCGCGTGGAAGCGTGGGACTGAAGCGATTCAACAGCTGATCAAGGGCGGATACTTCCCACCCGGCTTCAACGGTACGAAGTTCCCGACGCAGCAGAGCGCCTGGGCCGATCAGACCAGCAAGACCGATCTGATCCTGATGGGCAGCTGGCTGCCGACAGAAGCGACGACGTCGCTGACCTCGCAGCACAAGGACGTGCGCAAGCTGATCGAGTTCCGGTCCTTCCCGTTTCCGGCCATCTCGGATCAGGACAAGGGCACCGGCGTGGTCGATGCCGGGCCGATCGGTTTCGCCGTACCGCAGAAGGCTCTGCACAAGGAGGCGGCGGACAAGTTCATCGCGTACTTCCTGGCGAAGAAGCAGCTCTCCCGGATCGCCACCGTCGCGAAGAGCATGCCGGCCCGGACCGACGTCACCCCGCCACCGGACCTGGCCGGCTACGCCAAGGAGTTCGCGAACGCCACGGCCTTCTTCGGCACCAACGACGGGTTGTACAACACGATGCCGAAATGGGTCACCGACGTCTGGCAGCCGGCCGTCGTCGCCTTCTTCGAGGGCAAGACCGACGCGGCCGGCTTCCGGGCGGACCTCGCGAAGCGAACCGCCGACTACCACAAGAACAACTAGAAGGATCGCGGCCTGATGAGTCGAGTGATGGCGAGTCCCGCGGGATTGGCCCCGCGGGCGCGAGTCCGGTCCGGCGGTTCGCCCGCCGAGCAGGGGCGCCGGAAGATCTACTGGCCCTTCATCACCCCCGCCTTGCTGTTCTATGTCGGCTTCTTCGTAGTGCCGGCGCTGTACGGGGTCTGGGTGAGCTTCGTGAAGTGGCGCGGGATGGGTGATCCGCAGGTCTTCGTCGGGTTCGGGAACTACCGGCGGATGTGGCGCGACGAGAGCTTCCGGATGGCGTTCACCAACACGATCACCATCCTGATCGTCTGTGGTGTCGGCGTCTTCGCCTGTTCCTTCCTGATCTCCTCGATCCTGCGGGAGCTGAAGCTCGGCCCGGTGCTGCGGACGATCATGTTCGTGCCGCACCTGCTGTCGCCGATTGCCGTCGGCATCGGTTTGGGGCTGCTGCTGTCGCCGGACGGATTGCTGAACGCGACGTTGCGGCTGGCCGGCCTCGGATCGGCTGCCCAGCTCTGGCTGACCCCGGACTGGATCTTCAAGATGATCCTGATCGCCACGATCTGGGGATCGACCGGGTACTACGTGATGCTGATGGCGTCGGCCATCGGCCGGATTCCCGGCTACTACTACGAGCAGGCGGCGCTCGACGGCGCCGGCCGGTTCCGGGCCTTCCTGCACGTCACCCTGCCGCTCACCTGGGACCTGGTGTCGGTCACCGCGGTGCTCTGGATGATCAGCGCGATCCGCATCTTCGAGTTCGTCTACGGTCTCGTCGGCACCGGTGCGAATCCCCCACCACAGGCGCGCACGATGACCATCGAGGTGTTCCTGACGACCACCGGAGGCGCGCCGGCGCAGTACGACATGGGGCTCGGTTCCGCAATGGCCGTGGTGATGGTCCTGATGACGCTTGTCCTGGTGGTGGCCGTCCGGCGCTTCATGCGTCGCGAAGCCTTGGAGTTCTGAGATGACCAGATCTGCTGGAGTTGTCCGTACCGCGGTCGTTCCCCGGGTGCTTTGGTCGCTCGGCGTCGCCTTCGTCGTGGGCTGGGCCGCGTTCAACGTCGCACTGCTCGGCTGGGTGGTCCTCGGGTCGTTCCGCGGCGGGTCCGCGGTGTTCACCAAGCCGTTCGCGCTGCCGGAAGTCTGGTCCTTCGGCAACTACGTCAACGCGTGGGTGACGTCGAAGCTGGGAGCCGGGTTCTTCAACTCGGTCCTGCTCGTCGGTCTGGGTTCGGTGTCCGTGGTCGGGCTCGCGGCACTCGCGGCGTACCCGCTCTCGCGGACCGGGATGCGCAGCGCCGGGCCGGTCACCACGCTGTTCGCGATGGGGCTCGGCATCCCGCTGCAGATCATCATCGTTCCGCTGTTCGTCTTCATGAACGCGATCAGCAACGCCGCGTACCAGACCTTCGGCTGGTGGGACAGCCGGATCAGCCTCTACATCTTGTACGTCGCGACGTCCTTGCCGTTCGCCGTCTTCCTGCTGACCGGCTTCTTCCGGTCGCTGCCGACCGAACTGGAAGAGGCGGCCGCGCTCGACGGCGCCGGGCCGTTCCGGACCTTTCGCCAGATCATGTGGCCGCTGGCCCGGCCCGGGCTCACCACCGCGATGCTGCTCACCGGCCTCGGTCTGTGGAACGAGACCCTGCTCGCCCTGGTCTTCATCACCGACGACAAACAGGGCACGTTGCCGCGGGCGCTGCTCGGGCTGTACAGCACGATGCAGTACACCTCGAACTGGGGCGGACTCTTCGCCGGCATCGTGATCGTGGTCGTGCCGACCATCGTCGTGTACGTCGTCCTCGGCCGGCGCATCGTCGAGGGCATGACCTTGGGCTCCGTCAAGTGATCAGCTCACCATCCGCTCCCCCAAACCACTGAGGAGTCATCGTGAACCGTGACCGCGAGCCGCTCCGGGCCACTGCGGCTGACTGGCAGCAGCCTGACTTGCTGCCGGCGATGAGCAACGAGATCGACCAGCACGACCGCTACCGGGTCACCAGCCGATGGATGCTGGTCGACGGTAAGCCCTCGATCCCCGTCGCGGCCGAGTTGCACTTCAGCCGCACTCCCCGAGAGCGCTGGAACGAGCGGCTTCGGCTGCTGCGCGCGGCCGGAGCCACCGAGGTGTCGACCTACATCTACTGGAACCACCACGAGGAGGAACGCGGGCAGCTGCGGTTCGACGGCAATCGCGATCTCGCCGCTTTCCTCCGGCTGGCCGACGAAATCGGCCTGGGCGTCATCCTGCGGGTCGGGCCGTGGTCTCACGGTGAGGCCCGCTACGGCGGATTCCCGGACTGGGTCCAGCATTCCGGCGCCACCCTGCGGACCGATGATCCGCGGTACCTGGACCTCGTCCAGGAGTGGTTCGGTGTCCTCGGAAAGGTCGCCGGACCGTACTGTGGCCCGCGCGGGGCGGTCGTCTCGATCCAGATCGAGAACGAGCTCGTCGACCGCCCGCACCACATCCACACCCTGAAGCGGATGTTGCGAGAGGCAGGGCTCTCGGCCCCGCTGTGGACCTCATCGGCCTGGGGCAGCGCGCAATTGCCCGGCCAGGAAGTCATTCCGGTGTACGGCGGTTACCCGGACGGTTTCTGGATGGAACACGATGCGCCGTGGGACGACAGTTTCCGCGCGCACTTCTTCTTCTCCAGCCACTGGGACGACACGATGCTGGGCGCGGACGTCCGGGCGCAGCAAGGTACGCATTCGGTGACCGACGGCGCGGCCCCGACCTCGTCGGTGTTCCCGATCGTGACCTGCGAACTCGGCGGCGGCATGGCCGGGTCCTATCACCGCCGGCCGTGGCCGTCCGCGCTCGACGTCGCGGCGATCTCCGGCAACGCGCTCGGCAGCGGTTCGGCCTGGCAGGGGTACTACATGTTTGCCGGCGGCACCAATCCGCCGGGATCGGAAGGCCTGCAGGAGAGCCATGCGACCGGCTATCCGAACGACCTGCCAAGATTCGACTACGACTTCCATGCGCCGATCGGAGCATCCGGACGCATCGCGCCGAGCCTGGGGCCGTTGCGGCGTCAGCACGCCGCCCTCGCCGCGTTCGGTTCGTCCCTGGCACAGATGCCGCCGTCGTTCCCAGAGCTCGTTCCGAGCGGAGTCGAGGACGCGACGACCTTGCGCTGGGCGCTCCGCAGTGACGGATCGAGCGGCTTCGTCTTCATCGGCTGGCACCAGCCCGACATCCCGCTCGACGACTATCGCGGGGCCCAGTTCGAGATCCGGCTCCGCGACGAAACCGTCAGCTTCCCGCCGGTGCCGGTGGACATTCCGGCCGGGACGGTGACCCGCTGGCCGGTACACCTGGAGGTCGGCGGTGTCCGCGTGCGGTGGGCCACGGCGTCGCCGCTGACCGTGCTCGACGGTCCGCGATCGACGCTGGTGCTGACGGCGGATCGCGGCATCGATCCTCAGCTGGCGTTGACGGACGAGGCTGTCCTCGGTGCCGCGGACGGCCAGGCACTGGACGACAACCGCGGCTTCGTCGTCGAGGTCGCGCGGGACGAGGCGAGCATCGACGTCCTGGTGCTGGCCGCGGAGTACGCCGATGACGCCTGGGTCAGCGACCGGCCCGACGAGCGTCAGCTGCTGCTGAGCAAGGCGCCGCTGTGGATCGAGGCGGACGGCAGGCTGCGCCTTCGGGCGAGCGAGCCGCCGGCGGTGCAGCGCTACGAGCCGGCGCTGCGGAGTTTCGTGTCCGTACCGGTCGAACTCATCGGTCCACCGCCGAGAATCGGTACGGTCGAGGCGCGGCTCGACCGTAAGCCGGACCTGACCTACCGGACGTACGGATTCCGCGACCGGCGGGCATCGGCCCCCCGTGACGAGGACTTCCTGGCCAACGCCGCCGAGTGGACTCTGCGGCTGCCCAGCTGGTTGGGCGAGTACGGCGATCTGGTGGAACTTCAGGTGGACTGGACGGGCGACGCGGCCCAGCTGTGGCTGGACGGCGCTCCGGTCGCGGACCGTTTCTGGGACGGCTCGTCGTGGAGCCTGGATCTGTCCGCCCTGGCGGTACGGGCCGATTCCGAACTGGTCTTGAGGGTACTGCCGTTGTTCCCGCAGGCACCGGTGTACCTCCCGGCGGTGGCCAGGTCCCGCAAGAATGACGCCACGGCCCCGCTGTGCTCGGTGGACGGCATCCGGTTGGTCGCCTCGACGGTGTGGGCGGAGCCGGCCCGATGATCGCGGATCGCGACAACCGGCGCCTTCCGGTCGCGGTCGGCTTGCGCGCTGCTGGCCGCATCGATCCGTTCGGTGTCCCGGATCCCTCACCCCGCCTCAGCTGGAAGTTCCGTGGCAGTCAGCGGCCTGGTTCGCTCCGGCTGCAGCTAGGGTCCGAGCCGAACGGACTCCCGGACCTGTACGACGGCGCCCTGCCGGCCGATGCGCACACGGCCGACTGGCCAGTGGAACCGCTGCGGTCCCGGCAGCGGGTGTGGTGGCGCGTCGTCGCGGCGATCGACGGCGGCACGCCGGTGCCGAGCGTGTGTGCGTCCGTCGAGGCCGCACTCTGGGACGCCTCGGAGTGGGACTCAGCCGCGATCACTCACGCCGCCTGGCTCGACCCGGCGCGGACCGGGCCGGCCTCGCTGCCGGAAGTCGAGACCGCGTTCACCGTCGCGGCGGAAATCGTCAGCGCGCGACTGTATCTGAGCGGCGCGGGGGTCGTCGTGCCGCTGATCAACGGCCGGCCGGCGATCGACGCCGAGCTCGAGCCTGGGTACTCCGCTCTGCACCGTTCGGTACCGGCGTCCGCCTGGGACGTCACCGGCCGCATCAGGACCGGACGCAACGAACTGCGGCTCAGCCTCGGTGGCGGTATCGCCTGGGTGCCTCGGCTCCCCGGCCGGTACACGAAGTTCACCGCCGGGCATGTGCCGTACGCGCGAGCGCGGCTCGACCTCGTCGATGCCGACGGCCGGCTCCAGTCGATCTGTTCCGGCAGCCACTGGCGGGCAAGGCTGGGGCCGACGCGGACGGCGCACTGGTTCGGCGGCGAGGATCACGACCCGCAAGCAGCCGGCGACTGGTCGCCCGCGGCCGAGGTCGCGACCGGGGACCAGCGGATCTTCTGGCGGTCCGCACCGCCGATTCGGGTGGTCGAGCTGGTCCGGCCGGCTTCGGTTACGCGGCACGCCGACGGCAGCCGGGTGATCGACTTCGGCGTGAACCTGGCCGGCCGGCCACGGCTCGACCTGCGGGCTGCCGTTCCCGGTGCACCGGTCACGCTCCGGCCGGGCGAGTTGCTCGGCTCCGACGGCTTGCCCCAGCAGGTGACGACCGGGGGCCCGATCTGGGACAGCACGGTGCCGGCGGCAACCACCGCGAGCTGGCACCCGGCCTTCGTCTATCACGGTGCACGGTACTGGCACGTCGAGGGCCTGTCGGAGCAGGAACCCGATTCAGCGGTCCGATTCGAGGTCCTGCGCACGGACAACCCGGCAGCCGGGAGTTTCGCCACCAGCGATCGCTTCCTCGATCGGCTGCACCGGATGATCGACCGTGCGGTGCAGGGCAACATGTACTCGGTCTTCACCGACTGCCCGCACCGCGAGAAGCTCGGCTGGCTCGAGCAGCTGTATCTGTGTTTCGGCCCGCTGGCGCGCAACTACGACGTCCAGGCGCACCTCGCCGACGCCGTCCGGCACATGATCGAGGCGCAGACCGGCGCCGGCCTGATCCCGAGTACCGCTCCTGAACTGATCGTCTTCGACTTCGACGTGCACAAGGGCGACTCGACTGCCTTCCGTGACGATCCGAACTGGGGCCGGGCGATCATCGAGGTTCCGTGGCAGCTCTACCGGCACTATGCGGACACGGCGGTACTGCGACGCGCCCTGCCGGCGATGGGGCGTTACCTGCACCACCTCGGGTCGCGAGCGACAGCCGACGGGTTGCTGGACTTCGGCCTCGGCGACTGGATCGAGCTCGACGACAGCACGCCACGCGATCTGGTCGCCACTCATGGCTGGGCGACCTCCCTGCGTACGGCGGCACGCGCGGCGGCCGTTCTCGGCGAGACAGCACTGGCCACGGACTGGCACCGTCGTGCCGACGAGACCTGGGCGCGGTTCAGCTCGGCGTTCCGGGACGGTCGCGGGCAATGGGGTACCGGAAGCCAGGCCTGCTGGGCACTCACCTGGACTGCCGAGGGAATCGACGATGCCGAGCGCGAGAGCATCGCCCAAGGCCTGCTGGCTGCCGTCGACCGCGCGGGCGGGGCTGTCACCGTCGGCGAGATCGCCCTGCCGGCCCTCATCCGCGCGCTGACGGACAGCGGGAACGCGGCGCTTCTGGACGCGATGATCCGCCGGACCGATGCGCCGGGCTACGGCGGGCAAGTCGAATCCGGCGCCACCGCGCTGACCGAGATGTGGGCGGGTCCGGCCGCGGGCCACCTGCCCGGCTCGCAGAACCACTTCATGCTCGGCGTGATCGACGACTGGATCCTCGGCGATGTCGCCGGGCTCCGGCAGGCACCGGACTCGGCCGGCTGGGCGGAGATCGTCGTCCGGCCGCTGCTGCTGGACACCGTGAACGATGCCGCGGTCACCTTCGACTCGCCCCGCGGAACGATTCGGGCCGCTTGGTCCCGCGGCAGTTCGGGCACCGTCGAGCTCGAGGTGTCGGCGCCACCGACCGTGCGAGTCCGGATCGAGACCGATCCCGCGGTCAAGGTGGTCCGGTACCAAGCCTGAGAGCGCTTCGGGCCCGCCCAGCCCGCCAGACCACTCGGCCGAATGGTCTGGTGGGGACGCCCTTTGACGCGGCAGGGATCATTGACGGGTGGTCGTAGTGGTCAGGGATGCTGGGTAGTGGCACCCGTCCGCCCCGGGGCGCCCGCTGTGTGGGTCGTCGACGAGAGGAGCAGGCGTGGCGGTGGAACTGGGACGGTTCGGGGTCTGGCACGGACCGCAGCACTTCGGTCCGGAGCTGGCGGCGGGGCTGGAGCAGGCGGGGTACGGCGCGCTGTGGCTGGGCGCATCGCCGGACACCGGCCTGCGCGACGCCGAGGTGTTGCTGGCCGCAACGAACTCGATTGCCGTCGGCACCAGCATCGTGAACATCTGGAAGTCGCCGGCGGCCGAAGTGGCGGCGTCGTACCACCGGCTCGAGGACGAGCACCCGGGCCGGTTCCTGCTCGGCGTCGGGATCGGGCACCGGGAGCGCAACGACGACTACCGGTCGCCGTACGAGACGATCGTGCGGTACCTGGACGACCTCGATGACGCGAAGGTACCGGAGGACCGCCGGGCACTGGCCGCGCTCGGGCCGAAGGTCATGCACCTGGCCGGGTCGCGGACGGCCGGCGCGCTGCCGTACCTGACCGTTCCCGAGCACACCAAGGAGGCTCGCCGGATTCTCGGCGGCGGGGTGCTGCTGGCGCCGGAGCAGATGGTGGTGCTGGAGACCGATCCGGAGATCGCCCGGGCGACGGCGCGGGACCGGCTGGCGTCGTACCTGCAGCTGAGCAACTACACCAGGAACTTCGAGCGGTTCGGGTTCGGTCCTGACGACCTCGCCAACGGCGGTAGCGACCGGCTGGTCGACGCGCTGGTACTGCATGGTTCCGCGGTCGACGTCGCGGACGGTCTACGTGCGCACCTGGAGGCCGGCGCGGACCACGTCGCGATCCAGCAACTGGGCAAGGAGGGGATGGACCTACTGCCCGGGTACGAGGCTTTGGCAACTGTGCTCGGTTAGCTGGGGTGTCCGACCGGTAGCAGCAGGACAGGGGCTCCTGGCAACGTTTGCCAAGGGCCCCAGCCACTGCTGGGCGCTAGCTGGACACGTTCGCGCAGCACGCCGTCTGGTGAAACGGCGAAGACGTGCTGGCGACCGCTAGCGTCCACGATGACAGTCGGACTTGCCGCAACCGGCTGTGAGTCGAACACCTCGCTGTTGCTCCATGCACCGCTGGTTGGAGTGGTCTGCCAGCGGTGGGTGATCTGTGCACCGCCAGGCGGGATGCAGAACATCTCCAACCGCCCGTCCGCGTTCACCGCAGTACGTGCGGACGCATCCGCCCACGAGTCGGCCTGCTGCCAACCAGCCCAGCCACCACTGGGTACTGCCTGGACTCGCCTGTGTACGCCTGTACTCACCGGTGCGAGTGCGAACACGTTGAGCAGCCCGCGCCCGTCGCGGTTGACCGTACTGAGTGCGGCCGCCGGACCGCCGAAGCCAGTGTCCCAGGAGCTCCATCCACCGTTCGGTACGTTCTGCCAGCGGTGCGCAACGTACGCCCCGCCCGGACCGAGTGCGAAGACCTCCATCCGGCCGTCGGCGTTGACGCCTACTACCGGCGGCGCTCCGGCCGCTCCACCGAAGCTCTCCCAGTCACTCCAGCTCGACGAGCCGCCACCGTTCTGCCAGCGGTGCGTGATGTACGCGCCGGCTGGTCCGAGTGCGAACACCTCCAGGCGGCCATCAGCGTTGCGTGACAAGGCCGGTGCTGCACCGGCTGCGCCACCGAACACCTCCCAGTCACCCCAGGTACCGTCAGCTCGCTGGACACGATGGAGCAGGCCCTGGTCCTTGGCGACTGTGAACAGTTCCAACCGCCCGTCGGTGTTGCGGCCGACTGTTGGCACCGTACTCACTTCATCGCTGAACAACTCCCAGTCGCCAGGTAGTACGCGTCTGACGATCCGGTGGTTGTTGTCGAGCGCAAACAGTTCTATGGCGCCCTGTGGATTCACTCCGGCAGCAGGGTTGTCCGGGCTGTGCCAGACCGGCGGCGTACTGCGCCACTGCAGGTCCGCGAGGTAGATGCCGTGCTGGAACGACCCTGCACCGGTGACGCGATCACCAACAACCTCTATGGCATGTGCGGGTACGTGACCGGCGTAGCCGGCGAGCTGGAAGTTGAACGGGTCGGTGCTGCGGAACACATCCGTACCGACGTACCCGAAGCGCGGCCCGATGAACAGGTAGTAGGTGCCGTCGCGCTGCACCACCACCGGGGACTCGGTGACTGATGCGTTGGAGTCAGTACTCGGGTCCGTGAAGACAGTGCGCGGTGCACTCCAGTGGATCAGGTCCGTGCTGGTACGTGCTGCGACGATGTGGTTCGACTGCCAGTTGGCCAGCTCGCAGTAGTACATGACCCACTGGTTGCCGATGCGCGTGACGAACGGGTCACGGGCGACCAGGCCGCGGAACACCGGGCCCTGTGGAATCCGCGTCCAGTTGAACAGGTCCGTGGACGTCGCCAAGTTGATCGCACAGCCGCTACCGCCGGCTGCGTAGAACATGTAGTACGTACCGGCGTTCTCGATGACATGCGGTGCCCAGAGGTGCTCTTCGTTGAAGTAGTTCGGGTCGACACTCAGCGCGTACGGCTGGGTGGTCCACGGGCCGTCCAGCGCCGGAGCGGTCGCATGCGCGAAGTGGATCTCCGCGTTGCCACCAGGGAAGCTACCGGGCGGTGCGGAGTTGCCGATGATCCCGTACAGGTGCCAGGTGCCGTCGCGGCCCTGGATCACGCAATGGTCGTTCAGGTACTCGTACGGCGGGCCGCCCGGCGTCGGATCGTACACATGCTTGAACGGGCCCGCGCCGACCCACGTGAGCGCTGCCGTGCTCGCAGCCGCACTCAGCGTCGGTACGCCGGTCAGTACTCCGGCCGCGACTCCCAGTCCACCCAGCACCACGGTCCGCCGCCTCGGCTCCATCGTCCACCTCACGGGCTCTACCTGCGGGAAATCGATTCCTCGCAGCGTGACCGCTCCCCCACCAGCCCGTCAACGGCTGAAACGACACCCGAAACGTCCGTGCCGCTTGTCCAGCTGCCACGTACTGGGCAGAGTGCGGTCATGACCGATCTGCCTTCCGAGTACCACCGCCGGCTCCCGTACGGCGAGCGAGTCTCCGCCGAACCACTTCTCGGTGGACCGTTCTTTCCCTTCGAAGGTGAACTGCAGGTGGTACCGCTGGCCGAGCCGGTGCTTCCCGAACCGCCCCGCGACGGCGAGGGCGGTGCGGGTTGCGGGATCTGCGACAGCCCGTACGGGAACGCGATCTGGTCCGACGAGCAGTGGATCTTGCGGGCGCGCAGCGAGACGAGCGGGGGTGCCGATGGTCGCGATGCTCGTCTCGCGGGAGCACTACCGCTTGGACAATCTCCCGCCGGACCTGACCGCGACGCTCGGGGTGATCATCCAGCGAGTCGCGAAGGCGATCCAGGGCCTCGACAGCGTCGCCCGGACCCACTTCAACCGCTGGGGTGACGGCAGCGAGCACTTCCACGTCCACTTCCTCGCCCGCCCCCTCGGCATGATGCAACTCCGCGGCGCGATGATCGCCGCCTGGAACGAGATCCTGCCGCCGATCCCAAGCTCCGAACACACCACCAACGCCCGCCAGGTGGCAACCACCCTCGCCCAGGAGGGCGGCACCGCCCACCTCAGCTGACGGCGAAGGCAGCGCCGCACCGCGTCGGCGGGTGGCGTGGGGCGACCGCAGGTGGTTCGAGCGGCGCCGGCGTTCATGCACCCGCTGCGGGTGCATCAGCGGCCGAAGCCGGTCCAGCGGTGTTTGTTGTTGTCTCGCGGCTTGGCGTCGGCGGTTGCTGCCGGCTGGCTCGACTGCTGCGCGGACCTTGCTGTGAACGCCAGCCGCACGGTCTGGGCCGACTCGTCGATCGGTTTCATCAGCTCGGCGACGCGCGCGTGGGCCGTACCGGGGGCGAGCTCCGGCTCCCGGGACAGCTGCTCGAATCCGGTGCGAAGCTCGGCCGACAGCCGTCCCCGCAGCTCGGACAGTGCTTCCCGCGTCTCCGGCGTGTAGCCGTCCCGAAGCTGGGCCGCGAGCTTGCCATCGACGACGGTTTCGAACACCTCGTCCCGCGGCGCTTCAAGCAGCTCGCGGACGGCAAGGTCCGGCCATTCACCTCGCGCTTCCCCGTAGCTGCTCGCGAGCGCCAGCGCCGCGTCCCGAGCGACCGGCCCAGGCGCACCGTCCCGGACGGCCGGAAGGTCGGGTACATCCAGCAGCTCGGGGCCGAGTTCGGGTTTCAGCCGGAGGCAGATCCGGTCACCGTTGGCGGCCCAGTACGCCTCCCGCAGCCCGTCGTTCACGAACTGGTCGGCGGCACGATCGACCTCGTCGAGCCGAAGCCGGGCCGGCCCATCCGTCTCGCCCTCCGGCAGCTTCTCGATCCGCTTGTTCAGCGCGGTCAAGGTGATCGCGTGAGCCGCCCGCCGGAGCTCCGCGGCCTGCTGCGGCGGCTCGAACGCCTGCCCGACCCACTCGGGGAAGACCATCGAAGCGTCCGGCCGTACCGCACCCTGCGGCGGGGCCTCCGAGTCGAACGACACCTCCGCGAAGTTCCTGAGTACGGGCAGCTCGCCCCAGTCAATGACCCGCAGTACGAGCTTCTCGATGTCCCGCTGCGCCTCAGCCGACGGCTGCCATTCGCTCACGACCCGATCTCCTCTGCCTCGTCACCGACCGTGAAAGGACGATAGCGAGCCCGCGGGGCAGCTGGTCCGCATGGCAGGTAACGATGAGATAGACCTAGGTCAGGTCCTTGGCCGGCCAGGGGGCGTCGGCGGGGCGGAGGGTGTCGAAGCCCGGACCGTTCAGCGCGGTCCACGCGGCCAGCGAACCCATCACCAGGATCGGGTTCTGCAGGTGCCCGGCGAGCACTGCCCCGACCACGTCGATCAGCGGAGCCCAGACCGTCTCCATCTCCGCTTCCTCGTGTACCCGCTCGAACGCCTCATCAGCAGGCGACAGGTCCCGAGCCAGGAAGATCCGCACCGCTTCGTTGGTCAGCCCCGGCGAAGTGAACGCGTCTACCAGAACCCGCCAGTCAGCAGCCTTGGTAGCCGTCTCCTCCCACAGCTCCCGCTCCGCGCCCAGCCGGTACTGCTCGCCCTGCACATCAAGCAGCCCAGCCGGCGCCTCCAGCAGCTTGTAGCCGACCGGATGCCGGTACTGGCGTACGAGCAGCATGCGATTGTCCTGGTCGAGTGCAACCACTCCGACAGCACCGGGATGCACAACCACATCCCGTACGAACGAATCCCCACCCGGCGGCTCGATCGTGTCGCGCCGTACCGAGATCACCCGGCCGGTCTCATGCACCACCTGCGACGCGGAGACCGGCCAGTGCTCGGGCTGATCCGCCAGCCCGGCACCGAACCGCAGCTCAGGATGGTCGCTCATCGAGCCTTGACCGCCTCAGCCTTGGCAGCAGGCTTCTCCGCGGCTTTCTCAGTAGTTGCGGGCTTCTTGGCCGGCTTCGGGTCCTCGACCGGCAGCCGGGACTCGCGCTGCCGGTCGAGCGCGGCAGCGACCAGGCCGGAGAATAGCGGGTGCGGCTTGGTCGGCCGGGATCGCAGCTCCGGGTGCGCCTGGGTGGCGACGAAGTACGGGTGTACGGACCGGTCCAGCTCGATGAACTCGACCAGCTCGTTGTCCGGCGACAGCCCGCTGAACACCAGCCCGGCGGTCTCCAGCTTGTCCCGGTACGCGTTGTTGACCTCGTAGCGGTGCCGGTGCCGCTCCTGCACCGACGGCGCACCGTACAGCTCGCGGACGATCGATCCGTCGGCCAGGTTGGCCGGGTACAGGCCGAGCCGCATCGTGCCGCCCAGGTCACCCGCGCCGTCGACGATGTGCTTCTGCTCCTCCATCGTCGCGATCACGGGCTGCTCGGCGTCCGGGTCGAACTCGGTGGAACCCGCCTGGTCCAGCCCGGCCAGGTCCCGCGCCACCTCGATCACCATGCACTGCAGGCCAAGACACAGTCCCAGGATCGGTACGCCCTGCTCGCGCGCGTACCGGATGGCGCCGATCTTGCCCTCGATCCCCCGCACCCCGAACCCACCCGGGATGCAGATCGCGTCCACGTCACCCAGCAGCCGGGCTGCCGCCTCGGGCGTGGCGCACTCGTCGGAGGCGATCCAGCGCAGGTTCACCCGGGCGTCGTTGTCGAACCCGCCCGCGCGCAGCGCCTCGGCGACCGAGAGGTACGCGTCCGGCAGGTCGATGTACTTGCCGACCAGCGCGACCGTGACCTCGTCCTTCGGGTGGTGTACGACCCGCAGCAGCTCGTCCCAGCGGGTCCAGTCCACATCGCGGAACTGCAGGTTCAGCCGGCGCACGACGTACGCGTCCAGGCCCTCGGCGTGCACCACCTTCGGGATGTCGTAGATCGACGGCGCATCCACGGCGGCCACCACGGCCTCGACGTCGACGTCGCACATCAGCGAGATCTTCCGCTTCACGCTGTCCGGGATCGGCCGGTCGGCGCGGCAGACGATCGCGTCCGGCTGGATACCGATCGAGCGCAGCGCGGCCACCGAGTGCTGGGTCGGCTTGGTCTTCAGCTCACCGCTCGGCGCCATGTACGGCACCAGCGAGATGTGCAGGAAGAACACGTTGTCCCGGCCGACATCGTGCCGGACCTGCCGGGCCGCCTCCAGGAACGGCAGCGACTCGATGTCACCGACCGTGCCGCCGATCTCGTGCAGCACGACGTCGACATCGGCGCCCGCCATCGCGAGCATCCGTTCCTTGATCTCGTTGGTGATGTGCGGGATCACCTGGACGGTGTCGCCCAGGTACTCACCGCGCCGCTCCTTGGCGATCACGCTCGAGTACACCTGGCCGGTGGTGACGTTCGCGACCTGGGAGAGATCGCGGTCCAGGAAGCGCTCGTAGTGGCCGATGTCCAGGTCGGTCTCGGCGCCGTCGTTGGTGACGAACACCTCGCCGTGCTGGAACGGGTTCATGGTGCCTGGATCGACGTTCAGATACGGATCCAGTTTCTGCATGGTGACCCGGATGCCCCGCGCCGTCAGCAGACTGCCGAGGCTGGACGCCGTCAGCCCCTTGCCGAGACTGGAGGCCACGCCACCGGTGACGAATACGTGCTTGGTCTGCTGGGAATTCGTAGCCCTGTCCACGGGCCTCCAGCCTACCTCTTGTCAAGCACCGGTCGCGACGAGACCCGCGTAGATGTCGAGCAGATTCTTCGCCACCGCGTCCTCGTCCATCCATCTGGCGGCCAGCTCCCGGCCACGTGTCCGCATAGCGTTCGCTGTCTCCGGCTCGGCCAGCACCGCCCGGACGCCGTCCGCGAGCCCGTCCGAGTCACCGGGAAAGGCCAGCACAGCGCTGTCGTCGACCAGCTCGGGGACGCCGCCGACCGCGGTCGCCACCACCGGTACGCCGACCTGCATCGCCTCTTGCACGACCAGCGCCCGCGCCTCCCAATGTGATGTGAGCAGGAACACATCGGCCGCCCCGAGCAGCTCAGCCACATCGCTGCGGTGACCGAGCAGCCGGACCGGCAACTGCTCCGCGTCGATCCGCGCCTGCAGGTTGTCCCGCAACGGACCGTCACCGACCACCAGGAACACTGCGTTCGGGGTTGACTCGTGTACGCGCGCGGCGACCGACAGCAACGTCGGATAGTCCTTCTGCGGGGCCAGCCGGCCAACGGTGAGTACGACAGGCTGATTGCCCAGCCCGAGCTCGTGGCGTACGTCAGCACGCGCCGCGCGCGCCCGTGACATCGCCGGAGCCGCTACGGGGGCCAGCTGCGCGTTCCGGGCGCCAAGGCTCTTCGCCAGCTCCACCAGATCGCTGGAAGCGCCCAGTGTCAGGTCGGCGCCCTTGGCAACCAGCCGCTGCCCCATCCGCATCACGAGACCCCGCGGACCCGGTGCGATCACTGCGTTGTGCCAACTGACCACCAAGGGGCGCAGCCGCGACCGGTCCCGCAGCGCGGTCATGCCCGCGCGGTAACCGTGCGCGTGGATGATGTCGGACCCTCGCAGCCCAGCGGCCTGTGTGACCACAGTCGCCGGCGCAAAGTCGAAGTGCTCTGCCGTTCCCGGCGGAGCACTCACGACCACCTCATGCCCGGCACTGACGAACCGGGGCACGAGCGAGGCGACATGCTGCCCGATCCCGCCCCGCGACTCCGCGAGCAGCAGCCCGATCCTCATTGCGTCTCCCGTCGTAGTAGGGCACGGGTGTCGTTCCGGTCCAGGGCCATGGCGACACCGGCGTACACGACGACGGTGACCAGGCCGGAGAGGACCGCGAACACGAGTGCCTTGCCCACACCGCCGTTTCCGGCCGGTAGGGCGACCGCCCAGCCCGCGGCTCCGGCTAGTACGGCGCCGGCCAACCCGGCAAGCGTCGCACGACCGGACCCCGCGAGTACACCAGGTCCTGCTTCCCTTCGCAGTACGCCGAGTAGGACTACCGCACCGAGGACCATGCCAACCGACATGGCAGCTGCTAGTGCCGGTACGGCATCCCAGTACGACGTCAGCACCACACCAGCCAGTGCTACTACTACCCAGGCTGCTGATGTCACTACAGCCACCTCACGACCACAGTGCCGCGCGTACAGGACTCGGCCGACATGCATGAGTACGGCGAACCCGATAGCTGCTGGTGCGAAGGCGATTAGTCCATTGCCCAGTGAGGTGGCTTTGGCTTCCTGTACGGCGCCATGGTCGTACGCGAAGATCCTCGCGACCGGTACGGCCGTACCGACCAGCAGGGCTGCTCCAGCACCACCAGCCAGCAGTACGGCGCGGGTGGAGGTGGCGGCGTAGTAGTCGAACCGCTCCCCTGACTCGAACGCCGACGCCAGCCGCGGGAACACCGCTGTGGTGATCGGAACTGCAAGCACGGCGTACGGAAGGAGGTAGACCGCGTTCGCCCACGTGTAGATGGCGATGCTGCCGGCGACGCCGCGGTGGTTCGCCAAGTACGTGGTGACGATGAAGGTGAGTTGCTGCGCTACTAGTACTGCCAGGCCGGCTAGTGCGAGCCGTCGGAGTACTGGGCCGACTCCTGGGTCCAAGCGCAGGGTGGGTTTGATCGGCAGGCGCAGGAAGAGCATCGGTACCAGGACTGTGAGTGCTAGGGCGAGTACACCGGCCGTAGTACCCCAGGCGAGCAGGTCGGTGGCACCACGGTTCGCGGTGTCGGCGTTGGAGGCTACTGCTGCGAAGACCAGGTACGTACCGACGACGACGAGGCTGGAGATCAGCGGGGCTAGTGCACCGGCCGCGAAACGCTTGTGGGACTGGAGAACGGCCGTAGCAATCACTGCGACGGCGTAGCCGAACACCTGCGGTACGAAGATCACCAGCATCCGTGTAGCGGTCGCGGCCGACCCGGCGCACTCCGCACCCGGGTCCAGCATCGTGTCGGTGTACTGCCCGGCCAGCACCCACGCCAGTACGGCAACCGGTGCCAACAGAACGAACGACCAAGACAGCAACGCCCCGACGATCCGCCCTTGCGCCGCCCGATCGCCCCGCGACACCGGACCGGCCAGCACCGGAATCACAGCACCAGCCAGCGCCCCACCGGCAACAACTTCGAACAGGATGTTCGGCAGCTGGTTCGCCGTCGTGTACGCCTCCGCCAGACAACCGGCACCCACAGTCTTCGAAAACACCAGCCACCGGCCGAAACCCACAACCCGCGCAAAGACGGTAACTACCGCGACAAGCAGCGCCGCCCGGGCGAGCCGACCGCCCCTAGAGGGCATGTGGAGTTCCTGCGCCGTAGCGAGCAGGTGCTCGGCGGAGTGCCTCGGCGTGCTGGAGCGGAGGGGTCGATGTGGTTTCATCGTTCCCTTCGCTCCAGCGCGGCGAGGTGCCCGTCGAGTGCCGCGCAGTAGGCGCAGGAACTCCACATGCCCTCTTTGTCACTTCGGTCGTCGGCCCCACTGGTCGATCTTGTCCAGGGCCGGAGTTTCGGCGATCACCTTGGTGAAGCTGACTTTTTCGCTGGCCAGGTTCAGGGCTACAACAGCGGCCAGGGCGAGGGTTTTCAGCGGGCGCGGCAGCGATGCGGCCAGCGCGGTGCCGGTGATGGCGCCGAGACCGTTCGCGCCACAGTCGCCGAGCATCGCGCGTTCGCCCAAGTCGGCGGGCGCGGACGCGGCGGCGGCACCGACGACAGCACCGGCAGGCCCGCTGACGACCGCGAGCGGAGCGTTCAGCGCGGTGACGGCCTTCAGCGCGCGACCCGGGCGCAGGTCCAGCAGGTTGGTCAGGTTCGCAGTGCCGGCGATCAGAACGCCATCGGCGACGACTCCGGCAACCGCCTTCACTCCACGCGACTTGCGCGGCAACATCGCCGCCGCGGCCAGGCCGGCCGCGCCGACCCCGAGGATCTTCACCGCACCGCTGGTCACCTCACCACGCTTCAGCGCACTGAGATGGCCGCGGAATCCCTTCGCCTGGGTGGTTCCGCGCAGGTCGTCGTACGCGCCGACCGCACCGGAGACCGCACCGGCGACCAGCGCTGCCGCCTTCACCTTGCCGTTGCCCCGGGAGGCGGCGACCCCGGCGAGCGCGCCGAGGACCGCGACCGGCCCTTCCAGCAGCGTCACCGTTTCACCGCGGTGGTTGGTCCGCTCGAACGGCTCCCGGTTCTCCTTCGGGAGCTGTTCCGCGGCCCGTTCCAGGCCCGCGGTCGCGGCCGCCGAAAGGGCGGCGCTGAGAATTCCCACGTCAGTTGTCCTTCGTCTGTACGGCTGCCGGCGCGACGCCGTTCTTCGCGTTGATCGCGCCGTACTGCCCCGCCTTGCCGGTGACCTGTTCGGCCAGCGCGAAGACAACTGTCATCTGGCCGGCGGGAAGATCGGCCACGTCCACCGAAGAAACGATCTTGGTGGCGTCGGAGTCACTCCGCAAGGCCTTGAGCAGTCCGCCGTCACCCGCGCTGGCCGGCGTACCCGCCACCACGACCCCGCCACTGCCCAGGTCCAGGCCCTTGATGAAGTCGACCGCGTCGGTGTACGAGGACGTGTCCGGCGCCGGCGACGGCGGGTCGGCCGCGATCACCACGATCAGGCTGGACCGGTCCTTCACCGGCGACGGCTTCAGCGACAGCAGCTTCGCGCCGGTCAACCCGCTGATCACCTTGGTGGAGTCCGCGTCCGCGCTCTTGCCCTCTTCCTTGGCCGCGACGCCGCGGGCCAGCAACAGCCCGGCCCGCTGGTACGTCGTGCTGTTCGCCGGGAAGTTCAGATCCGGGGAGACCAGCTGCTGGACCAGAGACTCGACCAGCTGCCGCTGCCCCGTGTCGAACAGCTTCGAGTCCAGCGACACCTTGGTGGAGACCGTGCCGCCGGCCTTCTCCAGCTCGTTCTGGACCGAGTCGCTCAGGTCGCTGTCCGCGCTGGGCATGGTGACGAGGGTGATCTTCTTGTTGTTCAGCTTGCCGTCGGTCAGCCCGGCCGTCACCTTGGCGACGTAGTCGTCGCGGTACTTGTCCAGCGCCTTCACCTGGACCAGCTCGGCCCGCGCGTCGGCGAGCTGCTGCCGGTCCTTGTCGGCCTGGGCCGCGACCAGTTCGCTGCCGGTGCCCTTCAGCGGGCCGGCGCCGAGCACCACACCGGCGCCCAGGGCGAAGAAGATCGCCACGATCGAGACGATGTGATAGCGAAAGTCGATCACGTGAAGAGCTCCCGGATCCAGTAGACGAAGTCGCTCCAGCGCGCCCGCAGGATCGACCACAGCACGTCGTCGGCGCCAATGGCGATCATCGCCATCCCGACCGCGAACAGGCCGGCCACGATCAGCGCGACAACCTGGAACGTCGAGACCCGGCTGCGGTACAGCCGGCCGACGCCCTTGGCGTCCACCAGCTTGGCACCGACCCGCAACCGGGTGATGAAGGTGCTCGCCATCCCGGAGCGTCCCTTGTCCAGGAACTCCACCAGCGAGTTGTGAGTGCCGACCGCGACGATCAGCGAGGCACCCTTGGAGTCGGCCAGCAGCA
Source organism: Kribbella hippodromi (assembly GCF_039531045.1). Classification (NCBI taxonomy): domain Bacteria; kingdom Bacillati; phylum Actinomycetota; class Actinomycetes; order Propionibacteriales; family Kribbellaceae; genus Kribbella; species Kribbella hippodromi. The sequence continues at coordinate 279,083 of NZ_BAAAPH010000009.1, forward strand.
TCGCCACGTCCTCGCTGGTGCCGGTGGCCGGGAACTCGATCGACTCGACGCCCAGCCGCTCCAGCCGCTCCGAACCGGGCGCGCGGCCGTCGCGGTACGCATGCACGACCACCTCGGCGCCACTCTTCAGCGTCTCGTCCTTGACCGAGTCCATGTCGCCGACGATCAGGTCCGGTACGTAGCCGTTCTCGACCAGGGCGTCCGCGCCGCCGTCGACACCGATCAGCACCGGCCGGTACTCGCGGATGTACGGCTTCAGGGCGACCAGGTCGTCGCGATAGTCGTACCCGCGAACCACGATCAGAACGTGCTTGGCCTCCATCGGCGTGTGGATCTCGGGTACGCCGACGCCGTCCAGCAGCAGGTCCTTCTCCCGCCGCAGGTACTCCAGGGTGTTCGCGGTGAACGCCTCGAGCTGCGTGGACAGCCCCGAGCGGGCGTCGTCCATCAGCTCGGCGACCGACTGGCTGTCCTGGTCCATGCCCTTCGCGACCACTTCCTGGCCGCGATACAGGGTGCCTTCGTCCAGGCGGACCCGCTCGCCCTCGTGCAGGATCGAGAAGACTTCGCGGCCGACGCCGTCGACCAGCGGAATCCCGGCCTCGACCAGGATCTCGGGACCGAGGTTGGGGTAGCGGCCGCTGATCGAGTCGGCGACGTTCACCACCCCGGCGACCTTGCAGTCGACCAGCGCCTCGGCGCTGACCCGGTCGAGATCGACGTGGTCGATGACCGCGATCTCGCCCGGTTTGAGGCGTTTGGTGAGATTCTTGGTACGCCGATCCAGCCGGACCACGCCGGTGACACCGGGCAGTTCAGTGGGTCGTGCTCTCCGCAGGCTGGGCAGTTTCATCGCACCCTCATCCTGCCATGTCAAGAGCGCCTTCCTGGCTCATTTACCCGCCCAGGCCCGCCTTCACGCACCGAATCAACGGTGACTGTGCGTCAATTCATCCTTTCGGACGACAACCTGCAGGCGCGAACCCGTCGACCACTAGGGTCGTTTCTCACGTCACCGACGACTTGGAGCAGTCCGATGACCGATACTCCGCCGCCGATGTCCCAAGACGAGATCCGCGCCATGCGGGCCGCATTAACCGGTTTGGCCGACCCGAAAACAGCAGCCGCCGGACCACCGAGGCCCGAGCAAACTACCGAGACATCACCCGAAGAGATCGCCCAGCGATATGTCGAAAGCGTCGACCTGATGAGCGATCAAGAGGCCGCCGCCGCGGCTCGGGACCTGAACCTGCCTGAAGCGGAGTCGGGGAAGGCCGCCCTGATCGCGAGCTTCCCCGGGGGCATCGAGGCCAAAATCGCGTTGACGGAGAAGAAGATCGCAAGCTCCGAGGGCTCCGAGCGGCCTGCCGGCAACTCGGAGCGACCCGTTACCGGGAGCAGGGTCGACTCCGGCAAATCCGGCGGGATCAAGCGCGGCTGACGTCAGCGTTTCTTGCGCTTCGGTTTGAGGTGGCGTTCGGCCGCGAGCGCGAGCAGTTCCTCGGCGTGTGCCTGCGCGGCGTCGGAGTTCTCCAGGCCGGCCATCATCCGGGACAGTTCCTTCAGCCGGGCGTCGTCGTCCAGGGCGACCAGGCCGCTGGTGGTGACCGATCCGTCGTCACTCTTCAGCACCACCGCATGACGGTCCGCGAACGCGGCCACCTGCGGCAGGTGCGTCACCACGATCACCTGCGCCTTCTGCGCCAGCTTGGCCAGCCGCTTCCCGACCTCGACCGCCGCCCGGCCACCGATCCCGGCGTCGATCTCGTCGAACACCAACGTGGGCACGGGATGCGTGTCGGACAGGATCACCTCGAGCGCGAGCATCACCCGGGACAACTCACCGCCGGACGCCGCCTTCTGCAACGGACGGGCCGGGCTGCCCGGGTTCGCCGCGAAGCAGAACTCGACCTCGTCGATCCCGAACGGGCCGGCCGCGGTCTCGTGCACCTCGACCGACAGCGTCGCGTGCGGCATCGCCAAACCGGTGAGTTCCGCCGACACCGCGACACCGAGTCGCTCGGCCGCCTCGATCCGCGCGTCCCGCATCTTCCGGCCGAGCTCCGTCAGCGTCACGTCCAGCTCGGCCAGCTCGGCGGTGAGCTGCTCGACCCGCTCGTCACTGCCGTCCAGCTCGGCAAGCCGCGCCGCCGATCGCTTCGCCCATTCCAGTACCTCGTCGACAGTGCCCTGCGCGTCGCCGTACTTGCGGATCAGCGTGTTCAGCAACGCGCGCCGTTCACTCACCACCGCCAGCCGGGCCGGATCGGTGTCCACATCGGTCGCGTACGCGGACAGTTCGCCGGCGAGATCGGCTGCCAGGTAGCCGAGTTCGCCGGCCCGGTCGGCCAGCTCGGCGATCTTCGGGTCGTGTTCGCGTTCCCCGTCCAGGACCTGCTTGGCCAGGGCGAGCAGTCCGAGTACGTCGCCCGGCCTGGTCGCGTCGAGATCCTCCGAAGCAAGGGCCCCCGCGGCGTTGGTGGCCGCCGTACGCAGACCGTCCGCGTACGCGAGGCGCGCTTCCTCGGAGGCAAGGTCGGTGTCCTCGCCGGACAGTGGCTCCGCCTTCGCGACCTCGTCCAGACCGAAGCGCAGCAGATCCGCCTCGGCCAGCCGTTCGCGCTCGCGGGTGGTCAGCTCGGTCAGCTCGGCTTCGACGGCGCGATGCCGTTTGTACGCGGCCGCGTACTCCTGCAGCGGAACGAGAACCGCCTTACCGGCAAAGGTATCGAGCGTCTCGCGCTGCCGGGCCGGCTGCAGCAGCCGCCATTGATCCGCCTGCCCGTGGATCGCGACCAGGTCGCCGGACACCTCGCCGAGCACCGACACCGGCACCGACGCGCCGCCCAGGAACGCCCGCGACCGGCCCTCCGACGACAGCTCGCGCGCGATCAGCAGTTCGTCGTCGTCCAGCTCGCCGCCACGATCCTCGGCCTGCTGCACGATCGATCGCGGCACGGCGCTGGCCCGGCCTTCGACCCGCGCCCGCCGCGTCCCGTGCCGCACCAGACCACTGTCCGCGCGGCCGCCGAGCAGCATGTTCACGCCCGTCACGACCATCGTCTTACCGGCACCGGTCTCCCCGGTGACGGCGGTGAAGCCCGGGTCGAGGTCCAGTGTCGCGTCCTCGATCACGCCCAGCCCGGTGATGCGGATCTCCGAGAGCATGGTCAGTTTCCGTTTCCGTTGCCGTTGCGTTTGCGCTCGGCGGCGCCGCGCCAGCCGAGAACGGGAAGGTCGAACTTCGCCACCAGGCGATCCGTGAACGGCTTCTCGTGCGCCCGGGCCAGCCGGACCGGCGTGGCGCCGCGGCGGACCTCGATCTCGGCACCGGGCGGCACCTCGACCATCCGCCGGCCGTCACACCAGAGCACACCGCGGCCGTGCCAGGACGGCACCAGCTCGATCGACAGCCGCGACGTCGGCGCCACCACGATCGGCCGGGAGAACAACGCGTGCGCGCTCAGCGGCACCAGCAAGATCGCCTCGACCTCCGGCCAGACGATCGGCCCACCGGCGGAGAACGCGTACGCGGTGCTTCCGGTCGGCGTCGCGACCACCACCCCGTCGCAGCCCCAGCGGGACAGCGGCCGGTCGTCCACCTCGACCAGCACCTCGAGCATCTTCTCCCGGGCCGCCTTCTCGACACTCGCCTCGTTCAGCGCCCAGGTCTCGAAGATCGGTTCGCCGTTCAGCCGTACCTCCACGGCCAGCGTCATCCGCTCCTCGACCGTGTAACTGCGATCCACCACCACCTGGACGATCCGCTCCAGGTCGTCCACCTCGGCCTCGGCCAGGAAGCCGACGTGGCCGAGGTTCACCCCGAGCACCGGCGTCCCGTGCGGGCGGGCCAGCTCGGCGCCGCGCAGGATCGAACCGTCGCCGCCGAGCACCATGATCAGCTCGACGTCGTTCGCCGCCTTCTCCGGGTCGTCGACGATCTCGACCGGGTCCAGCTTGAGCTCCTCGGCCTCACCACCGAGCAGCCGGACCTGCATCCCGGCACCGGTGAGCAGCCGGTGCGCGTCCCGCGCCACCTCGACGGCCTGCTCCCGGCCGGTGTGCGTGACCAGCAGCACGCGCCGCGGCTCGTGCTCAACCACGCTGCCTCCCGGTCCTTGACGTCCACACTCGATCGCAGGTCACTGCGGTCCAGCCTCGATCGCAGGTCATTGCGGTCCAGTCTCGATCGCAGTCTGCAGCATCGTCTCATCGAGGGCGGGTGCTTCCCGGCGTATCCACAGGAAGTATTCGACATTTCCGGACGGACCGGGCAGCGGGCTGGCCGCGACCCCGGCGATTCCCCAGCCCAGCTCGGTCGCTTTGGCGGCCACGCCGCGAACCGCATCCGCCCGCAACTCCGGTTCCCGTACGACCCCGCCCTTGCCGAGCCGCTCCTTGCCCACCTCGAACTGCGGTTTCACCATCAGCATCAAATCGCCGTCCGGTTTCACGACCCCGATCAGCGCCGGCAGTACGAGTTTGAGGCTGATGAAACTCAGATCGCTGACGACCAGATCGACCGGTTCGGCACCGATGTCGTCGAGCGTGAGCGTACGGACGTTCGTACGGTCCATCACTGTTACGCGTTGATCGGTCTGCAACGCCCAGACCAGTTGCCCGTACCCGACATCGACCGCGATCACGTGCGCGGCGTCGTTGCGGAGCAGTACGTCCGTGAACCCGCCGGTGGACGCGCCGGCGTCGAGCGTACGGCGGCCCTTCACCTGCACGCCCGGGAACGCTTCGAGCGCACCGATCAGCTTGTGCGCGCCACGGCTCGCGTACCCCGGGTCCGCGTGCTCGGACGTGTCCACGACGATCGGAGCGTCCGCGCCGACACCGGTCGCGGGCTTCCCCGCCACGGTTCCGGACACCTTCACCTTGCCCGCCGCGATCAGCTCGCTCGCATGTTCACGCGAGCGCGCCAGTCCACGCCGTACCAGCTCGGCATCGAGCCGCGATCGCTTGACTCCCTTGGCCACCAGTGCGTGCTCTCGTACTTCCGTCAGCCCCGGTCGCCCGGCTCGGAATCCGCCTCGACCAAAGCACTCTGAAGCCGCTCATGCAGATCGGCGTACACCTCTGCATGCTCCCCCACAGCCCGCTCCCGAAGCCCCTCCAGCCGAGCCATAGTCTCCTCAACCAACGGATGCCCACCCTCCCCCTGCTCCACATCACCCTGCTCATACTGCCCATGCCGCGACTCGCCGTGCTCGTCGTGCTCGTCGTGCTGCGGCTCCTCGTGCTGCTCGTGCAGGTCGTGCTGCGGCTGCTCGTGCTGCTCGTGCACGTCGTGCTGGTCGTGCCGGCGCAGCTCGTCGTCCTGCTGACGCTGCTGGTCGTCGTGCAGGCGCTGGTCGTGCTGCTCCGCCTCCGGAGCACCGAACTCCCCCTGCACGTCCGCCAACTCGCCCTCGTGCTGCGCCACCGCCGCACCACCTTCGTGCTGCGCCTCCGCCGAGCCTTCGTGCTGTGCCTCCGCCGCACCTGTCTCGAAGGAGTGCTCGTGCTCCTCGCCGGGGGCTCGCGCGAACTCCGGGCCGAACTCCACCTCAGCCGGGTCCAACCGCTCCCCGGCCTCAGCCTGCCCGTGCCCCTCGGCCTGGCCGTGACTGTCGGACTGGGCGTGACCCTCGGACTGGCTTTGGCTGCCTGGTTCGGTGTCGTAGTCGGGGTCGGCGGGCGCCTCCTCCGACCGGTACGGGTCGAACCCAGGCTCCACGTCCGGATCGACCTCCGACGGGAACTGCTCGCCAGGATGCTCGCTCACGTCAGACCCTCTTCGCCGTCTTCTGCGCGGCAACCTTCTTCGCGGCCGCCTTCTTGGCCGGCGCCTTCACCGCCTTCTTCGCAGCCGCCTTCTTCACCGGAGCGGCCGCCTTCTTACCAGCCGTCTTCTTGGCCGCAGCCTTCTTCGCGGTCGCCTTCTCCGGCCGGCCCGGCTGCGCGGGCGCCTCGTGCGGGGCCTCCGCCGCGTCGTCGACCACGGTCGCGTCCAGCACCTCATGCTCCACCGGCATCCCAGCCGCTGCGGGCACAGGTACCTGCACCTCGGCGAGCTCGGTCTCCAGCGTCTTCACCCGCCGGGTCAGCGCCGCGACCTCCTCGGCCCGGACGAACCCGAGCCGCGCCACCGCACCCTCGACCTCGTTCGACACGATCGCCTGCAGCAGCTGACGGTTGCTCTTGCTGGTGGCAACGATCTCGTCGGCCAGGTCGGTCACCCTGGTGGTCAGCGTGTCCGCCCCGGTCTGCTGCAGCAACGCTTTCGCAGCCGTCTGGGCCTTCTGCTTGGTGACCTCGGTCAACCCATTCGCCAGTTGTACGTAGCCGCGCAGTGCGTCCATCACCATGACTGCCTCCTCGCTCGTCCCCAGCAACGGTATCGCCTATCCCCCCGAACACCACCCACCCCGCACCCACACCACACCCACACCACCCGCACCCACACTCACACCCGCACTCAACCTGCACTCACACTCACACCTGCACTCGCCGCACCCGCACTCGCCGCACCCGCCCGCCAACCTGCACCCGCACACCACCCACCCCGCCTGGCCCGCTCCACCCTGCACCCCACCTGCCCCCACGCCCCGCCCCGACCCGCCTGCGAACCCTCCACTCGCGGGGGTCATCCCCTGAGGTGGAGGGTTGCCCCCTCAAATTCTCAGGGGCTAACCCTCCACCTGAGGGGGCAAGCTCGGGTAACTCGGGGCCAAGCTCGGGTCAGTCGCCGACGACGATGCCCAGGCCCGCACGGACCCGCCCGGCTGGCCGGCCGGCTGCGAACCCTCCATCTGCGGGGATAGCCCCGGAGGTGGAGGGTTGCCCCCTGAGATTTTGAGGGGCCAACCCTCCAGCTGAGGGGGCAAGCTCGGGTAACTCGGGGAGCAAGCTCGGGCTACTTGAGGGGGCAAGCTCGGGTCAGGTGCCGATGCCGGTCGTGCGCGGTCCCGCCCCGTCCCGGCCGGTTCCCCCCGTCCCGGCCGGTTAGCTGCGAACCCTCCGCCTGCGGGGATAACCCCTGAGGTGGAGGGTTGCCCCCTCAAATTCTCAGGGGGCAACCCTCCACCTCAGGGGGCAACCCTTCATTTCGGGCGGCACGCTTCGGCGGGCGAGGGCGACAGCGGGGCGGGCACGGGGGCCGGGCACGGGGGCCGGGCACGGGGGCCGGGCACGGGGGCCGGGCACGGGGGCCGGGCACGGGGGCCGGGCACGCGGGCCGG